>JAYRFD010000486.1:0-1867 GCA_041908565.1 Polyangia bacterium
GAAGCCGAGCAGGGCCAGCGCAGTGCCGAACTCATCCTGCAGCTGTGGCTTGTGCCCACCAACGCAGCGCCCCCCAGCCCGATCGCTTGGCCGGCCATCGCCATGTCCGGCAGCTTGGAAGACATCCTGCCCTGGGATGGGACGGCGCTGCCGACGGATCTGACATCGCGCATCGCTCATGCCTTGCAGACGCGCGCCGATGTCGAGGTCGCGCGGGCCGAAGTCAACGCCAAGCGAGCGCAGGCCGATCTGCTGCAGCGCAGTCGCATCCCCAGCATCACCGCGTCGTTCACCGCCCAAAACGATGGCTTCGGCGAGCGAGTGCTAGGCGGAGGACTGAGCATGCCGCTGCCCCTGCCAGAACCCCTTGCGCCCAGCCGCAGCGGATCGGTCGCCGCTGCCCGCGTTGCTGTCGAGCAAGCCAAGACAGATGTCGAAAAGCGCGAGCGATCCATCGCGCAAGAGGTGCAGCTGGCCATGGCCGCCGTACAGGCCGCGCAGCGTGCGCTGTCGCAAGTCCCAAACGAGCTGATCGCGCGCGCGCAGACCGATCTGTGGGCCATCGCGGAAGCGATCCGCGGCGGGCGCGTGTCCTTGCGCGAAGCTCTGTTGTGGCAGCGAGGACTGCTGGACTTGTTGCAGCTGCACCTGCGGGCTCGACGGGAATATGCGCTGGCCCGCATTGAACTGCAGCGCGCCAGTGGGCTGCCCCTTGTGCCCGTACAGGCTGCGCTGCCCCCCGATCCCCACAAGCCAAGAGCCAACCATCCGTGACCCTCCCCCACCCACCTGCTTGGATTCAGCTGCGCCGCGCCGTGCTGTGGTTTGTTGGCTGTGCGCTGCTTTCCGTCGCTGGCTGCAAAGGATGTCGGCAAAGTGAAGGCGACAGCCCCGCGGCCCCCGCTGCCCAACATCACGACGAGCCCACCCCGCATGCGACCTTGCCGACTCGCGTCAGCATCGGCGCGGAAGTGGCACAGGCGGCCGGCATTCGCACGCAGCCGGTGACCGCGCAGACCTTGCCAGCGACGGTGGAAATCGTCGGCGAGGTCGCCCCAGATCCAGATCGAGCCGCGCGCGTGACCGCACGCATCGCCGGCCGCGTGGTTTCCGTGCATGTCAAAGAAGGGGATCGAGTGCGCGCGGGCACCCTGCTGTGCGTGCTGGAATCGCAAGAGCTTCTGCGCACGCGAGCAGCGCTGCTGGTTGCACAAGCTCGAGAGAAATCGGCCAGCGAAAACGCCGCCCGCCTGGGCTCGCTTCTGCCCAACGGCCTGGCAGCAAGGCAAGAGGTCGTTGGCGCAACCGCCGAATCGCAGGCCCTGCAGGCCGAAGCCAGCGCCGCGGCACAGACCCTGCGCAGCTTGGGCGCTAGCGCCGCCGGGGGTGGCAGCCAGCTTGAGCTTCGCGCCCCGATCGACGGCGTCGTGGTCAGCCGCAGCGCAACGCTGGGACAGACCGTTGATCCCATGCACGTGCTGTTTGACGTGGTGGACTTGGCTCACGCGCACTTCGTGGGTCGCTTGTTTGAAAAGAACCTGGCGCTGGTGCAGGTCGGCGCGACGGCAGAAGTGCGCCTGAACGCCTATCCCCAGCAGGTGTTTGTCGGTCGGGTCGAAAACATCGGGCGACAGCTGGATCCGATGGCTCGCACCGTGGTTGCTCGCCTGCGCATCGAAGATCAGAAGGGCGCCGGCATTCTGCGCATCGGCCTGTTCGGCGTCGCGCGCATCACCGTTCCGGACGAGGCCACCCTGATCCCAGAAGCGCCCCCGCCGACGGCCAAAGACGGCGGGACCGATACAGCGCGCAGTGCGAAGAAGCTTGTGGTGCCGCTGACCGCGCTGTCACGCATCACCGATCGCGA
>JAYRFD010000487.1:0-1992 GCA_041908565.1 Polyangia bacterium
AAGAAAATGCCCGGCGATCCCTGCAAGTCGTCTGATGAATGCCAGAAGCACCACAGCTGCGAGAAGGTCGGCGACCGGAACGTCTGCAAGGCGCCGCCCCCGCCGCAGCTCCCCCCCGGCGCCGTCACCTAACAGCGTGTTGCGAGCTGCGCGCTGCCGACCGCAAGAGCGGGCCGGCGACCGATCTCAAGATCGAATCGATCCAATCTGCGGGCTTACTTCTTGGGGAAGTTCGCGGCGGCTTTGACTTCCTGGATCTGCGCCGTGTGCCGCGCCGTGTGCGCTGCCACCAGGATCATCCACTGATAGCCGTCGAGCGGTCCCAGAAGCGGATGCGGACCGGCATAGCTGCGCAGGTTTAGCTGCGTCGTCTTCACAAACTCAACGGTCTTGTCGCGGCTCTGCCCGAAGGCCTGCTTGACGGAATCCATCGTCGGGAAGCGGCCCGACGGCTGCAGCATCTCGGGCGCCTGTCGCTTGGTCGTGCGATCGGCCACCATGGTGCGCAGGCGGGCGTCGTCGCGGTTGATCTGCGACAGAAGCTCGGGCGGAGCCGGCTGCTTCAGCATCTTTTCGCTGACCATGCCAAACAGCGTCGCTTCCGACAGCGCGATGTGCTCGGCCACTTCGGCCACCGACCAGCGATCGGGGGCGGGCTTGAAGCGGTACTGCGCATCACTCAGCCCCTCGAGCGAGGCCAAAAAGGCGCTGCGCGTCTCTTCCATGTACTTCGCGGCCGAGTCGCGATCGGCGTCGGAAAATGCAGCCGCCGGCCCCGAAGGGGCGGCGGTGGCGGGGTTGGTGGCAGTCGGCTTGGGGGCCGCACAGGCCAAAAACAAAAGGGCGGTCAGGGTCAACGAACGGGTGTGCATCAAAGGACCTCTCATCGGCGATGGACCCACCGATCGGCGCGCCGAGCTGCCGGATGGATCGGGGGTCGACTGGAATCCTGCCGGCGCTCGCCAGCAGCCGGCGCACCATGGCACAGCCCTCTGTCAGAAGTCACGCCGCACCGACGAAGATCCCCCGCCGATAGGGCCACAAGCGGACGCGGCCGTGCCGCCGCTGCGGTCAGAACGAAGAACCGGGCTGGCGCTGGTAGCGGCCTTCGTGCATGGGCGACCAGCTGCTGCCGTCGCGCGATCGGTCGATGCGAAAGGTAAAGACATCGCCCGTCCATTCATACGTAAAGCGGGAATGCCCCATGGGACCCGCTTCCTGATACGTATAGCGATTGCCATCCAGCGCTGCGCGACTGCCGGAGGCCGGCATCATGCCGATGTTATCGAACCAGTATGCGAAGAAGCAGCCCTGTCCGGCATCCCAGCCGTGGACGCCGTGGCCGCGATACACCACCTGGCCATCGCGCGCCTCGTCATAGTCGACCAGCAGCGCGAAACCGTCGACGGCTGGGCGCACCACCCAGGTCGCGCTGGCACGACCGCCCGCCGGATCCCAGTCGGACGGATGCAGCCGTTCTTCGCCTTTCCAAGTCCCCGAAAACAGAGCCGTCAGCTGCTTCATTTGATTTGAAACGGTGGGCATTTGCATGGCAGTTCCTCCATGCGTCGGCATCGCGCAAGCCCGCTTGTTTGTCAATCGTGAACACCGCATAACATGCTGCGGCGCAGCGCGCGATTGGCGCATAGCGACCTCAACAGAAGAATCCGACACGCCCGGCAGGCAGACAGCCCGGTCCTGGGCAGCCGACCCGGGCATCGGTCGGCCGGAACGGAGGCATCCTCGCGCAAAAACTGCGTGGCCAGGACCCACACCCGGCTTGGTCGGACCAAAAGAAGCGTCGTTGGGACCGACACGCAGCCTGGTCGGGCCAAAAGAAGCGTCGTTGGGACCCGCACGCGCGGTCGAATGAACGCGGACGGCGTAGTTGAGACCGACACGCGCGGTCGCGCGGGCTCAGACTGCGTCGTTGGGACCGACACGCGCGGTCGCGCGGGCTCAGACTGCGTAGTTGAGACCGACACGCGCGGT
>JAYRFD010000488.1:0-6117 GCA_041908565.1 Polyangia bacterium
GACGGGGGCCGTCGGGCGCAGCGTCTCACTGACATCGCTGGCAGCCGCGCGCTGAACGACCAGCGTCGCCGATGGATCGCTGCCCGGCGTGGTTGCTCGACGGGCGGCCTGCGCAGCCAGCGCAGCCTGCGCCGCGTTTACCGCCACCGGAGCCGGCGTTGCGTCTCCAGAAACCGGCGAAACCGGCTTGCGAACACCTGCGGCAAGCGGCGCGGGCGTTGGATCGCCGCTTTGCACTTGCTTGCGTGCACCGGGCGCCACATCCAGTTCCACCCGTCGAGACAGCGGAGCCGTCGCATCGGTCGCAGGCGCGCGGGTCCCGGAAGATCCCACACCCGCCGGTCGCGTCTCGATCGGTGCGGTCGCTGCCATCGAAGCCAGCGAGGCCGCAGCCACCGGCGTCTTGTGCGACGGAGCCGGCGACACGCTGGACGGCGCGATGGCGGCAAAGGCCGACTCGGTTTCGACATCGATCTGTTCATCGACGCGCTGCGCCTTGGGCAGCATCAAGCTGCCGGTCGAGATCTCTTCTTCGATGACCGCTTCGTCGATCGATAGCTCTTCCAGCACGGCGTCATCCAGCGACAGCGCGTCGTCGGACGCGGCAGCGCGCAGCCCGACGATGCGATCGACTTTCGAAAGCAGCACTTCGATGCTGTACGGCTTGTGCAGATACTCTTCCGCCCGCGTGCGCAGCTTCTTGTGATCTTCGAAGTCTTTGTCCGTCGCCTCTTGCGAGGTGACGATCATCGGCGTGTCTTTGAACTGGTTGGTGCGCTTGACCTTGTTGCAGATGGCCCAGCCCAGCCGCTTGGGATCGATGCACAAGATGATCAGCACCGGACGCAGGGTCTGGTTGGTGATCAGCTCATTGCCGTCGGCGATCAGCTCTACTTTGAAGTTGTGTGCGGACAGCACGGCCCGCAGACGCTCGCTCAGGACGGGATCGTTCTCAACCAGGACAACCAGGCGCTCCGCCATGACACTCCCCGCACCGTGCAAAACGGTTTGGCAATTGGGTTTGAACGATTGAACTACCACGAAACGGCCCCGCGCCTCCACGAGTATCCGTCAGGGCTGGCTCGGTCCGCGGCGGGCGCCGTGTGGTCCCGTACCGGACCGCGCTTTCCGACGGACACGCGCCCAGTCAGAAAGGCCCCAGCGGCGCCGACCAACAGCCCCGCGAAAAGACCGGCAAAAAGGCCGGCTTGCGTCCGCTGAAAGCGCGCTGGGCCCAAAGTGCCCGCCCCGGATAAGGTAGTGGGCAGGGAGGCTCGATCGAAGCCAATGTCGCGCTCAATGAAGGCAAAGAGACTACTTACAGGGGCCCTGGTCTTGGGGCTTGTCGCCTATGGCGCGGTGGCGCTAAAGACGCTGCGACCGTTTCTGCGTGTGCAGCCACAGGCTGGCCAAGGCTGCCGTCTGCTAGAAGCGCCCGGTCTGGTCGGGGCCGAAGACATGGAATTCGATCACGCAAGCGGCACGCTGTGGATCGTCGCTGCCGACCGACGGGCGGATCACACGCATCGCCCGCGAGCCGGGGCGGTGTTTCGCTTTCGACCGGGGACTGATGCCGCGCCACAGCGGGTGCCGGTGGTCGGTCTTCCCGGCGAGCTTCGCCCGCACGGCATGGGGCTTTGGCATACGCCCGCCGGCCCCAGCGGAGCAGCCAGTGAGCTTCGTCTGTTTACCGTCCAGCACGGCCCAGACGGCGAGTCCGTCGAGATCTTCGCGATCGAGGCGTTGCCAAGCGATGCCGCAAGCCCACAGCTTCGCCACCTGCGCAGCGTGACCTCGCCAAGCTTCATCAGCGTGAACGACGTGGCGCCCGTCGGTCCTGAGTCGTTTTACGCCACCAACGACCACGGTCGCCGACCCGGCCTGGGGTTCTTGTTCGAAGACTTTCTGTTTCTGTCGAACGCCTCGGTCGTGTTCTTCGATGGAACCGCTGCAAGGCGAGTTCACGGCGGCCTGCGCTATGCCAATGGCATCTGGGCCGATCGCGGCGGGCGCTTCGTCCTGGTCGCCGAGACCCTGGCCGATCGCATCCGCGTCTTGGCCCGCCAGCCCGACGGCAGCCTGACCCACGTCGCGCAGCACGACATCGGCACGGCGCCTGACAACTTCGCGCAAGACGAACAGGGCGGTTATTGGCTGGGGGCACACCCGGCCGCGATCCAGTTTCTGCGCCACGCCGGCAACGCGGCGCTGCCGTCGGCATCGCAGGCGCTGCGCTTTTCTTTGAGTGAAAGCGGCGACATCCAGCAGCTTCGCACGACCTGGCAGGACGATGGGCGGGCGTTGTCCGCATCCAGC
Organism: Polyangia bacterium; assembly: GCA_041908565.1. Taxonomy (GTDB): domain Bacteria; phylum Myxococcota_A; class Polyangia; order Palsa-1104; family JAEUJZ01; genus JAEUJZ01. Next base: position 2,317 of record JAYRFD010000488.1, read on the forward strand.
GTCGTGGCCAGCCATGGATCGACCTGGGTCGTCGGTGCGGTCTTCGCGCCCGGCGTCTTGGTCTGCTCGCCCTAGATCGCAAGATCGCAGCGCCAGAGCGAAACGAAAGCGCGAAACGAAAAAGCGAAACGAAAAAGCGAAACGAAAAAGCGAAACGAAAAAGCGCGGAGCAAGGTCGCAGCGATCTGGCGTACGTCTGGCGTTACAGTCCGGCGCGACGCAGGCTGCCGATGCCCACCCAAAGCAGGCCCAGCGCCACGCACAGAGCCAAGGCCAGCGCCGTCTGTAGCTGCGCCCGCAGCACGGCGACAGCGGCCAAGCCCAGATACACGATCCCAAGCGATGCTTCCAAAAGCGGTCCCCAAGCCAGACGGGCTCGGTTCGCCGGCACGGGCGGGCTGGGTGTGAGCCCAACGGCAGGCGGCGATGAAGTGGGGTCACCGGCCTTGGGCGTGCGCTGAAAGACCGACTGCTCGGGCGATTGCAAAAGACCGCGCAGCAGAGCGGCGCTTAACGGCAACGACAGCCCCATCGACAGGGGAACCAGAAGGGGCGCCAGCAAAAACGCCGCCCCCACCGATCGGCCTGCCTGCCGACGAGCCGCCCCGTAATACAGCACCACGGCCAGCGCAAACAGCGACAAGCCCAGGCGCAAGCTGGCGACCTTCAGCACGACCTGCAGCCCGATCACCAGCGACGTGGGCGCCGTCGCATCCAGCGCGGTTGAATCCAGGGCCAGGCCCGGCACGCCAAAGCACAAAAGAGGCAGCCACAAAAGCGACAGGGCCAGATAGGGCTGGCGGGCGTGGCGGGCCAGATGGGAAAGCAGCGACAGCATCGTGCGCAGACCCAGACCTTCGCGCGCGATCCGGCCAAACAGGCTGCGCAGCACCTGCGCACCACCGCCGACCCAGCGCTGCTGCTGGATGCGAAAGGCGCGCATGCGGGCGGGAAGCTCGCTGTGCGCAGCGACGGCGGCCACTTGCCGACCGCGATAGCCCTGCAGAAGCGCGCGGTACGACACATCCAGATCTTCGGTCAGCACCGACGCCTGCCGAGCGTCGCCCAGCCAGCCTCCCGCTGCGTGCAAGGCCGCCACGCGAAAGATGCCGCTGGTGCCGTTCCACTGCAGCGGCAGGCCGTGGGCGTCAAGATACGCCTGCTCGACCAGCATCAGGCCATCCAAGATCAGCGCCTGCAGCCGCGTCAGCAGGTTCTGATCTTCGTTGAGGTAGGCCCAGCGACTTTGCACAAAGCCAGCCTTCGCGTCGGAACGCAGCACCGGCATCAGCCGTCGCAGAAAGTCCGGCGGCGGCACGAAATCGGCATCAAAGATCGCAACAAAGGAACAACCGTCCGGCAGCTTGGACAGGCCATGCGCCAGGTTGCCGGCCTTGAATCCTCGACGATCGGGGCGACGCAGGACGCGGATCGCGATGCCCTGCTCTTGCCGAGCGGCGACGGCTCGATCGATCAAGTCACGCGTGTCATCCGTCGAGTCATCCAGCACATCGATCGACAAGCGAGGCCAGTCCAAGGCGCAAGCGGCGGCGATGGCGCGCTCGGCAACGGCGCGTTCGTTGTACATCGGAAGCTGCACGGTGACCCAAGGCAGGTCGGAATCAGGCGAGTCAGCCAAGGGATTGGGAGCGACGGCGGGTGCGGGCTCTTGCCAGCTCCACAGGGCAAGTCGCAGCAGGTGCAGCGCGGCGGCGCACAAAAGCAGAAACAAGCCCAGCTTCAAAAGCGCCAGCAGAGCCAAGATCAAGACGGCGTAAGACAGCATGCGAAAGGAAAAACGCGGCAGGTCGTGGGTGGTAGGTCGTAGATAGACCGGTCGAAAGAGGGTATGCCGCGCAGCTACCAGCGGTTGCGTAGCTCGCGCAGCTTGACGAAGATCCGCTCGTCGCTGGGCTGGTCACCCAGATCGGGGAAGCCCTGCTGCAGTCGAGCCCGCACGGCTGGGCTGTGCAGGCGCAGGAACACATTTACGGACCGCTCTTGCCCCAGCGTGGTGACCAGGGGTCGCGCCATGTCCTGGTGTTGCACAAGCGGCAGAAGATCCTGGGCCGCGTGGTTGTCGGGCTCGCGATCCAGCGTGAAGCCCAGGTTGCGCGCGATGTAGTCGTGGCCGGGGTACACCCGCGTCGAATCCGGCAGCTTGGCCAGCTGATCGGCGAAGGTGCGGTACAGGATCTGCGGGTCGCCGCCGTTGTGACAGTTGCCGGCGCCCGCGTTGAACAGAGTGTCGCCGCAGAACAGGGCCGATGCCGCGCCATCCGCCGCGCGCTCGGCAAACTCGCCGTACAAGCAGACGTGGGTCATGGTGTGGCCGGGCGTATCCAGGACCTGCAGCTCGACGCTTTTTCCGACGCGAATGACATCGCCGGCGGCAAGGCCGCGATCGATGCCAGGAATCGCATCGCGGGCCCCGGCGTGGGCCAGCAGACGGGCTCCAGTCGCGGCGCGCAGCGGCTCGTTGCCGCCAGTGTGATCGGGGTGTTCGTGCGTGTTAACGATCTGCGTGATCTGCACGCCCAGCGCCTGGGCACGCGCCAGAACCAGCGCGTGATCCAGCGGGTCGATGGCCAGTGCCTCGCCGGTGGTTGGGCAAGCAATCAGATAGTGAAAGTTGCGGTAGTCGTTCCCGGTCCAGATCTGCTCAATGCGCATCGGCGAAGAATCTTGAAGCACTTGCGAAGGCCTGGCGATCGAAATCAGCCAGCGACGGAAGATAGACCCACGATTGGGAACTTGATATGCTCAAATTTCTCATAGGAGTGTCCATGTCTGCGTACCGATCCCTTGCCCTTGCTTCAGCCCTTTCACTTTGTGGCATTGGCCCCGCTCTGGCTCAGAGCAGCGGCGATGCCAGTGCCCCCCCTGCGACATCCGATAGCACCACTAGCACGCCATCCGCCGGCGAGATCGCGGCGGCCAGCGGTGGAGAATCCGGCGGCGGCCTGAAGCAGAAGAAGAACGGCATCACCGTCGCGCTGAGCCTGATCACGCGATCGCCGTTTGTGCAGACCAGTGGCACCAACTCGTTTGTCGGCAGCGGCATCGCGGGCGAGATGTTCGCTGGCTACAAGATGGACCGCTTCTTCTTCGGTCTGGGCTTTTCCATCGATCACTCTGGCAACAGCACGCGCTTGGCCTCGGCAGCTGGCTATTCGACGACCAGCGTCGAGAGCACGTCGTTTCTGATCTCGCCCGGTGTGCAGGTCGCAGCCCTGCGTGCGGCGTCCGGTCGCCTGGAACTTCTGGGCGCCGTGCAGTTCGGCTTTGGCCGCGCGGTGACGTCCCGCGCCGATGATCCGGTGCTTCCCCCATCGGTGTCGCCCAGCTACCCAAGCACCAACTTCCACCTGAACTATCAGATTGGGCCGGGACTGCGCTTCTTCTTCATCCCGCAGTTCGCCCTGCAGCTCCTTTCCGGGATCGAAGGCGACCACTTCTTCGCATCCCAGGATGCGCCGTCCGGCCTGCGCGCGGATCAGATCAACTCCGTCAGCATCTTCGGCAAGCTCGGCCTGCTGGGCGTGTTCTAGGCAGCCCGCGCCATCGACCGACTCTTAAACAGACGGACCTTACGAAATGGGCAATACGACCCGGAGGATTCTCATGAAGAACGTCTTTCTGCTCTGCTTCTCGCTGTGCGCAGCCGCGGTCTCGTCGGGCTGCGGCGTAGCGGTCACCGCGTCCAGCACCAACCCGGACACGTATGAGGGCTATATCAAGGCCACCAGCCAGCTGAGCTGTGAAGCGGCCGAGCGCTGCTGCGGCACCACCTGCGGCACC
>JAYRFD010000489.1:0-5753 GCA_041908565.1 Polyangia bacterium
ATCTGACCGCGCATCTCGCCTTCTGCGGAGCCCGATAACACGATCGCCAAGGAGTCCCATGTCGCAGTTTGATACCAGCAACAAGCCCGCGGCCTTGCAGACCGGAACGACGCCTCCATCGACGGCTCCCCGGATCGAGATAGATCCCTCGGTCTTTACGATGGGCGACGAGGTGTTTTCGAACGCAAGAGCCCCGCAGGGCAACGCAGGGACCGCGGCCGAGACGGTGTTCGCGCGCAGCTATGGCGATGACGCCAAGCCAGCGACCCCGCAGCCAGCCCCCGCGACCGCGCAGCCAGCCCCCGCTGCCGCACAGCCGGCCGCCACCGCCGCGCAGCCCGCTGCAGCGACCGATCAGCCAAAGCCGGATCAGACGGCCAAGGATCTAAAGACGGGGCTGGCCAACAACCCGCGGGCCGTGCGCAGCTTGGATTCTCTGACGGGGGACAGCGCGTATCAGAGCCTGAGCGATGCGAAAAAGACCGAGCTTCTGACGCAGTTTCAAACGTCGCCCAACGATGCAACGACCAACTTCCTAAAGGGACTGGCTGAATACGAAAAGGCAAAGGCCGAAGACAAAAGCGGCGATCCAGCCAAGGAACAAGCGCGCCTGGCCAAGCTGCAGGATGCCAAGACGCCGGATGCTGGGACGTTCAGCCTCGACGGCAAGAATTATACGATTCGCGAAGGCAAGCTGGTGGACGGCAGTGGCAAGGACGCCGGGACCATCGACAACCTGGGTCACTACCAGATGACCGGGGACAACGAAGCGTCCAGTTACTACAACAACCTGTCCGCGCGCGTGAAGCTGCAGGAAGGCGACGGCAAGGCGCAAAAGACGCTGCTGGATCTGCACGCCGCCGATCCCAACGGGCTGCTGAGTGGGGCCAGCATGAACAACACGTTCACCAGCAAGGCCCACGACACGTTGCGTGCGGCGCGACGCGAAGGCATGGACATGGGCGCGGCTCCGCAGGGCGCGTTCCGCAGCTTTGAAGAACAGGATCGGCTGTATGCCAAGGGCCGCACGGCCCCCGGCAAGCGCGTCACCGGCGCCCGTGGTGGCGAGTCCTGGCACAACTACAAGCCCTCCTCCAAAACCTCAACGATTTCGTGCGGTTCCGTCGCTGGCGGAGATTCCCACCATCAGACTCAGCCACCCCCCGTCGGGCATTTTCACCCAGGAATGGGACCACCACGGGACCACCGCGGCGCGGTACAATCCGCCGGGGGTGTCTCGTGGGTGAGGTCATACGCAAGACCAAGCGCGGCAAGTTTATCGGGTTCTATCTGCGCTTCTACGATGCCAACGGCCGGCGCCGGCAGATCGCGAGCAAGCAGCCAACCCAGGCCGACGCCAAGCGTATGTTGCTGCAGATCGAAGCGCGCATCGCCCGCGGCGAAGTCGGTATCACGGAGCCTGTTTCTGCCCTCACAGTCGCTGAGTTGGTCGAGCGCTTCTTGGCTGAGTATTGCCGACCGAGCATCAAGAACATCGAGCGATACCGGACCCAGCAGCGAAGCAGCCTGAAAAAAGCGCTGCCGATGCTTGGCCGACTAACACACCCCACCGCCGAGCAAATAGCGGCGATGCGCGATGCGCTGCTGCGCCGTCGGCTGGCACCGGGCACCGTGCGCAACGTCCTCAACGCACTCGGCGCCATGTTCACCTGGGCACGCAAGCGGGGGCTCGTGCAGGGGAATCCATGCCGGGATGTCGAGAAGCCTGCTGCCGATTTCAGTCTCGACTTTCTTACGCGCGCAGAAGTCGAGCGCCTATTGACTGCCGCTGCTGCCGCATCGCCGCTTCAGCATGTCGCGGTCGCTTTGGCCCTGCACACAGGCCTGCGCAAAGGCGAACTGTTTGGGCTCCGCTGGCAAGACATCGACCTCGAAACGCGGCGCCTGACCGTCGCACGCAGTTTCAACACGACGCCGAAGAACGGCAAGGCTCGACATCTGCGCCTGCCTGCAAAGCTGCTCCCCATTCTCCAAGACTGGCAAACGCTCTGCCCTGCATCCTCAGCGGGCCTTGTCTTGCCCTTTGGGCGCACGTCGAGCCGGATGCCGAGCCCCGATGCCATGTGTGGCTTGCCGAAACTCCTACGCACGGCTGGCATACGTTGCCTGTCTCGCCCCTGGCATGCACTGCGCCACACCTTCGCGTCGCACTACATGATGAACGGCGGTAGCGTCTTGGCGCTGTCGCAAATCCTCGGTCATGCGGACTTGAGAATCACGACACACTACGCGCACCTTGCGCCTGACTACCTCGCCGACGAGATGGACCGAGTGAAGTTCTAGCGGCGGACCTTGGCCTGCGAGGTCTTGTCGTTGTGAAGCGCAACGTCGTGCGGTTCACGCAGATACTGCTCGCGCTCCTCTCTGGATATACAGAGGGGAGTCGCCTGCTGTAGCCCCTTTATGATCCGACTCGGATCGCACTCAAGTGCCTGCACCCATGTGCCCTCATCATCGGTCGTGCAGAGGATGTGCTTGCAGTCCGCAGCCACCGCGACGACGTCGAACTCGCTGTACTTAAACAGCCGCTCACCACGTCCGCCGCTGTCCCAGAAGATAAGGTCTCCGTCCTCATCCACGGTGAGCACTTTTTTCCCATCGGGCGTAAAGACCGCCAGAGTGACGGCTTGGCGGTGACCACCAAGAACAGTGGCAGCGGCGCTGCCATCACAAAGCCAGACGCGCGCCTGCCAGTCGTCGCTGCCAGTGACCCCCCGCCGTCCGTCGGTGCACAACACCGATACGGCGTGGAACGATGATGATCGCGGGGTGGCAGACCGGCTGCTGCCACCGCCGGATCTTGCGGGGTGGACTGAAGCGCTCCGGGGACAGTGGAGCACCCCGCTTACGGGGAAGTCGTGGTGCCAGGTCCGCTATGCCATCGCTTACGACTTCGGAAGTGGCAGCCTGCATCGCAGCGGCTGGTGGAGCCCATCGGGCAACACCATTCCCGCCGATGAGGAAGGCTATGTGGCAACTGATCGCGGCTGTCCCAGACTCGACAGAATCGCCTGCGATCCGACGGGCCAGGCGGTCGCACGCGTGATCTATCGACAGTTCCGCGGTCAGGCCGAGCGTGAGATTGGCCGCATTCCCAACAACACCGAGACGACCTTTACCGATTCGGATCTCCAGAGCTACGCGATGGCTGGTGCCGGCAGCTTCGCCCTGAACAGCGACAACCACATCTATGAGTGGACCCGCTTGGGATGGGCTGCGATCGATGAATTGGGAACGCGCATCGCGGTGGGTCCCGCGGGCCAGCTCTTTGTCGTCAACAGCAAGGAAGACGGCGTGATCCGGCGCCGAGACGGGGGCAGCTGGACGACGCTTCCCGGTGCTGCGCAAGACATCGCTGTCGGAAATGAGGGCAGTGTCTTTGTTTTGGGAACAGACCAATCGGTCTACAAGTGGAACGGCTCGGCTTGGGACAAGATCGTCGGTAAGGGCAGAGGAACCCGCATCGCCGTGGGGCATGACGGGACGCTGTACATGCTGACTGCCGACGCTGATTCATCGATTTGGCGCTACGACGGATCTGGCTGGACGCAGATTCCGGGCGCTGCGCTGGACCTGGCCATCGCGGATGACGGCAAGCTGCTGGCCCTGCAGACCGACCATTCAGTCTGCAAGTGGACCGGATCGACCTGGATCGTGAACGGCTTGGCGGGAAGCCGCATCGCGGCGGGGCCGCGCGGGCAGGTCGTCCTTCTGGGCAGCGATGACGCGCGCAGCTCGATCTGGATTCGCGAGGACATCGGCTGGAAACAGCTTCCCGGCGCTGCGCTGGACTTGGCCATCGGGGGCGACGGCACGCTGTTTGTCTTGGGATCAGACCGCAATATCTACAAGTGGACCGGCTCTAGCTGGGAACGGATAGACGGCCACGGGACCCGCATCGCGGTGGGGCCCAAGGGGCAGCTTTTCCGCCTCGATGCCGACGCGGACAACTCCATCTGGCGACGCGATGGCAACAGTTGGACGCAAATCCCAGGCACCGCGCTCGATCTGGCAGTCGATGCAGCCGGTCGGCTGTATGTCCTGGGAGTCGACCAAAAAGTCTATCGCTGGACTGGCGCAGGCAAGGAGGAGATCGGGGGCGGCGGAACCCGCATCGCCGTGGGGGCGGACGGGCAGATCTTCGTGATCAACGCCGACGAAGGCCACTCGATTTGGCGCCGCGATGGGCAGACGTGGACCCAGCTTGCCGGCGCCGCGCTCGACTTGAGCGTTGGGGCAGATGGCAGCGTGCTTATCCTGGGAATGGACCGCGCGGTCTACAAATGGACCGGCTCGACCTGGGCGGGGCTCGACGCGAAAACGACGGGGGACGACAAGGGCCCGGTGGGTATCGCCGCGGGCCCGGCTGGCCATGTCCTTCTGCTGGGCAGCACGGACGGGCAGGACAAGATCCGTTGCCGAGTCGGGGAACGCTGGCTCACGGTGCCAGGGGGGGCTCTGCAGGTCGCCGTGGGGGGCCTTCCGCCCTCAGGGGCGCAGCTGAAAAAGCCGCTGCGGAAATCGCTGCCGAAAACGATCGCTCTGCGCGCCAGCAACGGAAAGTATGTCTCGGCTGCGGGTGGTTCCGATAAGACTCTGCAGGCCAACAGCAGCGAAATCGGATCGGCGGAGACCTTCCTTGCCGTACCCGCCGGGTTCGGCAAGTTCGGCCTCTTGGCCGCAGGTGGGTACGACGCCCGCACGCGCTCAGACTCGGACACCCAGCTGACTCTGTGCGCCTCGTCCGAAATGATCAGAGGAGAGGAGACCTTCGCTGTCTACGATCTGCGCGCCAGCAAGGTGGCCCTGCAAGCGGCCGGCGGAACGTTCGTCGGGGCCGCTGAAGATGAAGTCGTAAGTGCTAGCTCGTCACAGATCGGCCGCGCAGAGACCTTCACACTGGTCGAGGTCACGACCTGACCGTTAAGCCCAGCGGGTTTGGGCTGGCCTCACGCCCCCGGAACCCCTGGGTCCTCCCCAACGCCTACGACACCGCAGGAACTTTCAGCCCAGCCACGCCGCCAGCTTCCGGAAGTTATCGCCCGAACTTGAGCGCCAAGCTTCCCGAGATCCCGCCGCGGGTCTCGCCCCGCCCGTGTCCCGGCTAACGCCATCACGACGTCTGCTAACCCGCTGGCCGCCAGGTGGCCGGACAACGCGGCGGCTCTGGCTCTGCATGGCGGCGCAGCCTTGCTTCTGCAGTGTGTTCAGAGGATCGAACCCGCGCGGATGAGCCAACGCTGCACCTTCGCAGCGGCCCAGCGCCTTGGTGGCCGAGCCTTGTTGCAGCAGCCAAGGCAGTATCGGCGGTCCCGACCGTCGGCACCACCAGAGTCCAAGACCATGGCATGTACACACGTCTGATGTCGAAACCAGGGAGGCTCCCTCGGGGTGGAGCACAACGTATTCAGTCCTCCTCAGCGACGGAGCAAGGCGGCGTCGCCAAGCTGGCCGTGCGTGCCCGAGGGGAAGTCTGCTCTGGTCATGGCAGCGAGGAAGTGGGGCAACGCCCATGGAGGCCAGGGCCAGACGGAAGGTAAACCAGAGCACGCGGCCTCCTTCAGTCTGTACGGACCAACGCTTCCAAGGAAACGCGCGACCGCACTCGATGCTCACAGCCGCGCAGAAGCCTTCGGCCGAACCGATGCGGAATCTCATCCATCATCCTAACCAGCACAATCGGTGACGGGCTTTTGCGACCTTTGAGGGCACCAAGGCCAGCGGAATCGACC
>JAYRFD010000490.1:0-3119 GCA_041908565.1 Polyangia bacterium
AGGACAACGCCGAAAAGAACTGCATATCGAACGTGCGACCGATCGGCATCCGTCCTGAAGAGGCCGCTGCACAGACGGTGACCATCCTGCAGCGCGGCTTTGAAGTCGGCGTTGGTGGCGTCGCCTTGGGCCTGGGCTGGGGCCGGCAGTAGCGGACGCGGCGACAGCCGATCCTGACGCGTCGCCGCTGTGCCGTTTCGACGCACACTGGGCAGCCGCGATCGGCTGCGTGATGCTCACCGGGTTCCTTTGATCGTGAAGGGCTCGTGGGCGAACTTCGGTCCATAGACAGACCGCGAGGGCGCGAAGTCGCCGGGCGCCCGGCAGGTCGCCTGTTCGTAGAGTCAGCGCGTGCAGTTCTGACCAGCGCAATCCCAACGGGATCGGGTGCAGCCTCGGGAAGTGCTTCGATCTAAGGACGTTGCAGATTGCATTGTTGCATCCATTCGAATGATGGAATATATGTTCCTCATGGTCGCGTTGGCCCTTCCTTCACGTGTCGAGATGTTTCGCTTGCTCGGCGATGAGGATCGTCTGCGACTGCTGGCGCTGTGTGCAGAGGACGAGCTCACCGTCGGTGAGCTTGCGCAGTTGCTTTCCGAAGCGCAGCCCCAGGTGACCAAGAAGTCGCAACCGCTGCGAGACGCGGGGCTGCTGCGCGCGCGAAAGGATGGCACGCGCACGCTGCTGTCGACTCACGCTGCGGCCGACGACACGGTCTGTCAGGAAGCCCTGCGCGAAGGACGCGCACTCTGCATGCGCGATGGCAGCTTGGCCCGCGTGGCCCAGGTGGTGCGGGCCCGCGAAGATCACGCACGCCGCTTCTTCGCGCATGCTTCCGGCGACGCGCCGGCTGCGCAAAGTCCAGATGCGCTGGCCGCCCTGCTGCCGATCATCGCCCCCCTATTGCCTGGCCGCGCGCTGGCCGTGGATGTGGGCACGGGTGAAGGCCCCTGGCTGCCTCTTCTGTCGCCGCTTTACGAACGCGTGATCGCAGTCGATCGCAGTGCAGCCCGCTTGGCCCGCTGTGCTGCACGAGTGAGCGCACTCGGTCTGCCCAACGTGCGACTGCGCGAAGGCGATATCGACGACGCCGGCATCCTGCAAGACGTCGCAGCGCGCGGCGGCGCGGATCTTGTCTTGATGGCGCGCGTGCTGCATCACGCAGCGCGTCCGCGTGAATCGCTTGCAGCCGCATCGGCACTCCTAAAGTCGGGCGGCCACCTTCTTATCGTCGATTACCTGCCACACGAAGACGACCGAATGCGCGAACAGGGCGACGTCTGGCTTGGCTTTGATCCACTCCGACTGCGCGAGCTAGTCACTGCTGTCGGTCTTCGCGTGACCGCAGCGCACTCTCTTTCGCGGTCGATTGCTGTTGTTGAAGAACCGCCGCTGCAGATCGTAGCGGCCAGGAAGGACTGACCATGGATACCCGAACTGAGTTCCCCGCGTACAAGATCAAAGACCTCTCGCTCGCCGAGCTGGGCCGCAAAAAGATCCGCATGGCCGAAAAGGAAATGCCTGGCCTGATGGCGCTGCGCGAGGAGTACGCCGCGATGCAGCCGCTCAAGGGTGCACGCATCGCCGGCTGCTTGCACATGACGATCGAGACCGCGGTCCTGATCGAGACGCTCACCGCACTGGGCGCGGAAGTAACGTGGACGTCCTGCAACATCTACTCGACGCAGGACGAAGCCGCGGCCGCCATCGCCAAGGCCGGCGTGCCCGTGTTCGCGTGGAAGGGCGAGAGCCTGGACGACTACTGGCGAAACATCGAAGCGCAGCTCACCGCGTTCAAGGGGGGCAAGGGCCCCAACCTGATCCTCGATGACGGCGGCGACCTGACCCTGCTTGTGCACAAGGGGGCAGAGTGCGAGAAGGCCGGCAAGGCTCCCGACCCCAAGACCGCGCCCAACGAAGAAGCGCGCGTGATCTTCAAGACGCTGGTCGACAGCCTGGGCAAAGACCAGGCTCGCTTCACCAACATCGCTAGCGCGATCGTCGGCGTCAGCGAAGAGACCACCACCGGCGTCCACCGTCTGTACGAAATGCAGAAGGCTGGCACGCTGCGCTTCCCCTGCATCAACGTGAACGACAGCGTCACCAAGTCGAAGTTCGACAACAAGTACGGCTGCCGCGAGTCGCTGTTCGATGGCATCAAGCGCGCAACCGATGTGATGGTGGCGGGAAAGATCGTCGTGGTCTGCGGCTTTGGCGATGTCGGCAAGGGCTGCGCACAAGCGGCGCGTGGACTTGGCGCGCGCGTGTGGGTCACCGAGGTCGATCCCATCTGCGCGCTTCAGGCAGCGATGGAAGGCTATGACGTCGTCACCATGGACGCCGCTGCGGACAAGGGCGACATCTTCGTCACGGCGACCGGCTGCGTCGATGTCATCACCGGCGAACACATGACGCGCATGAAGGACGGCGCCATCCTGTGCAACATCGGTCACTTCGACAGCGAAATCGAAGTGAGCTGGCTGGAAAACAACCCCCAGGTTCGCGAAGAGAATGTGAAGCCGCAGGTGGATGAATTCGTGTTCGCGGATGGCAAGCGGATCACGCTGCTGGCTCGCGGGCGCCTGGTGAACCTGGGCTGCGCAACGGGCCACCCCAGCTTCGTGATGTCGAACTCGTTTTCGAACCAGGTCATGGCCCAGATGGCCCTGTGGAGCAACGCGCAGAAGGGGACGGACGCGCTGACCGGGATGCAGTTCAAGACGGGCCACGTCTACGTACTGCCGAAAAAACTCGACGAAAAGGTCGCGCGTCTGCACCTGGCCAAAGTCGGAGCCCAGCTGACTACGCTGACGACCAAGCAGGCCGCGTACCTTGATATCTCGACGGACGGCCCGTTCAAGCCGGACCACTACCGCTACTAGTCAAGCACCGGGGCGCACTCACCTGGCCCAGCGCTGCGCCAACGATCTCGAAGGCGAGCGCTGCGTGCCAGGAATGGTCCCCGCGAATTCTTTAGGCGCGGAAGGCACCTTCTTCGCGCACCGACTTCAATCGCGATCTTCGCGCGCCGTTTTCACGCACCGTTTTCACGCGCCGTTTTCACGCACCGTTTTCACGCACCGTCTTCGCGCACCGTCTTCGCGCACCGTCTTCAT
>JAYRFD010000491.1:0-4482 GCA_041908565.1 Polyangia bacterium
CGCGCTGCTGCCGTGGCTGTCTGGCTTCGTCGGGGGCAGCATGCTGTACAACGCGTCCAGCGAGCCCTTCTTTCACTACGTGAAGCCAGCCGCGTCCGTGGGCCTCTTGGCCTATCTCGGCGTCCTTTAGGTCTGGCCGCCAGCGTACGGGTCCGCGCACGACCTGTACCAAACGGGACGTCGCCGCTGCCTGGCGCACGCTGCGCGCCGGGTCCGCGCCTGCCGATATGCGCGGGTTCGCGACGCTGCGCTGCAGATCGACATGTCTTGCGAACGCTTGGCCCTTTGGTTGCAAGAACACCTGGTTGGCTCGCTTGCCAAGAACTAGCAATGACAGAACGAACGCCCCGATCGCTTCCCTGTTTGTCGTTGGTTCCACTTCGCCGGCCCTGGCCCAGCGCCGGGGATCGTGCCCAGACGTGGCGCTTGCCGCTTTTGCTTGGCGTGCTGTTGCTGGCGCCCCGTGTATGGGGCGCGGGGGCGGCGGCTCCGACGGCTGCCAAGCCCGCGGCTGCGGCCAAGCCCGCGGTCAACAAGCCCGGCGCAGTCAAGCCCGGCGCAGCCAAGCCCGGCGCAGTCAAGCCCGGCGCAGTCAAGCCCGCGGGTGTTCAGCCTGCGAGCCCAGCGCCCACTGCTGTCACCCCCGCGCCGGCTGCACCTGGTGAATCGGCCACAGGTCCTGCGAATCCTGCCGCCAATCCAACGGATCCCGGCAGCGCTGCTTCTGCAACGCCTAGCGCTGCAGCGGCGGTCGCTCCAAGCGCACCGACCGCAGCGGGTGCTGTGGATTCGGCTGCGTCGTCCGGTCCTGTTGGCACTGTGCGAAGTGCTCCGGTGAACGCTACCGGCAGCGTGCCGCCGTCGTCATCGCCGTCGTTGTCGCCGTCGTTGTCGCCGTCGCCGTCGCCGTCGTTGTCGCCATCGCCGATGCCGTCATCGGCGCCTGCGCCGACTTCTTTGGATTCGTCGCCAGCTGCCTCTGCGACCAACCTGGCGCCGGAAAAGCTGTCGCTGGCGCGTCGCCACTTTGATGCGGGCGAGCAGGCGTTTCGCGATCGCAAGTACGACGTGGCGCTGGATGAATTCACCACGGCGTACGAGATCTCGAAGGAACCGGATCTGCTCTACAACTTGCACAAGGTGGCGCTGAAGCTTGGCCAGAAGGACATGGCGCTTGGCTACCTGCGTGAGTATCGCGCGCATCGCCCCGCGTCCGAGCAGCCTGCGATCGATCGCGAGATCGCAGACGTGACTGCCGCGGACATCAAGCCCGAGCCGGCGGAGATCACGCCGCCCCCCGCGCCACCGCCGCCGCCACCACCGCTTCCGCCACCGCCCAGCGAGCTTGTGCGTCCCCCGCGCAGCGCTGGCCTGGCCTTGATCTCTGTTGGTGCAGCCTTCGCGGTCGGCGGAGCGGCCTTGTTGGCGGTCGGTGCAACCACGACGCCCGATGGCGGGGCCGGCACGACACACGGGCGAGGCATGCTGGTCTCCGGCGGCTTCCTGGCGGGCACTGGCGTTGTCGCCATCATCGGCGGCGTGGTGATCACCTTGAAAAGCCGCAGCGCGAAATGAGGAAGGTCATGCGACGTTCGACCCTGCTGTCAAAGTCCTCTACCTGGCTCTGCCTGACCTCTTGCTTGGCGCTCTTCGCGGCAAGCTGTGGCAGCAGCGTGCAGTCTCCCGAGATCCGCGCGAGCGCCGTGTCGCCGCAGGTGGTCTGCGCCAGTCAGTTTGCGACCGCCGTGACGCTTACCGGCGAAGGCTTTGCCCCGCTGACGCTGGACTCGCTGGTTGAAGGCACGCGCCTTCAGTTGCCGCAGATCAGCCTGTCGCAAAGTCAGCGCAGCGATGGATCGCCGGGGGCCAAGCAGGACATCGCGCTGTTCGATGGCACCGATCCTGCGGGCAGCACGCCCGTGACCTGGCAGAGCCCGCAGCAGATGACCTTTTCGGTCTATCCCGGCATGGTCGTCAAAGACAGCAAGACCGGCGAACGCGGCAGCGACATCGACTTCGGTCTGTATGACGTGACGGTTCGCAACCCCGATCAGCGCATGGCCAGCTTGGCCGGTGCGCTGGCCGTGGTGCAGCCCCCAACGGTGACTGGCGTCGTGCCAACCCCATCGTGCAACGCCCAGGCCGCCGATACCTTCACGATCAACGGTGCGCACTTCCTGATGTTGGATGGCGCGCTACCCAGCGCGACCTTCACTGCGCTGAATGGGACGATGGGCCCGCTGACCGTCACCGCCAGCGCTGCCGCATCGTGTACGCCGCTGCCTGCTCCATCGGGGATCTCGCTGCAGGACTGCTCGCAGCTGACGCTGAGCGTGGCGCAGAACGCGCTGGCTCCCGACACCTATCAAGTCGTTGTCAAAAACCCTGGCTCGGCGGGCTGCAGCAGCGTGCCCGACACGCTCAATCCCAGCCGAAGTCGCACGGTCATCATTCCGCCACCAACCATCACGTCCAGCACCACGCTGGCGATCTGCGCGCTGGGCACGACCAACCTGCAGATCACGGGTACCAACTTCCTGCTGCTTGCAAACCCCAGCGAAAGCCCCGTGCTGGAGATCAATGGCAGCAGCTTCCCGACGACAGTCGACACCGCCACCTGTCAGCCGGTCAGCACCCAGGATGCGCCCGATGCCCAGCTTTGCACCGCCCTTAGCGTGGCAATTCCGATGGGCACCTTGGCCCAGGGCAACTATCAAGCCGTGCTGCGCAATCCGGGACAGAACGCCTGCTCGACCGACATGCCTCTGCAAGTCAACGTCGTGGGTGCGCCCACGCTGGATGCGGCATCGGTGGTGCCGCCCAATCCCAACCCGCGATCGATGTGCACGGGTGGCGGCACGGTCAGTGTGACCGGTCGCAATATCTACTCTGGTGGGCGCATGGTGATCGGGGGCGTGGCGTCACCCGGCTTGACAGTGAACCCGCCCGGGACCGGCGTTGCGCAGACGGCGACGGCGACGCTTGGTGGGCCGATTCCAGTCACTGGCGCCATGCTGGCCGACCTGACGATCGAAAACGTGCCTGGGGTCGCGGCCTGCTCGGCCACGCTGCCACAGGTCGAGACGATCACCGCAGGCCCAGCGATCTTGTTCGTCGATCCGCCCGTTGTGCCCAGCATCATCAACCTGCAAGCGACGGTCTACGCGGCGGGGATCTCGACGGGAATCAAAGAAGTCCGCGTCTATCCACGCGGCAGCAACACACCGGTTCTGACCTTCAATTCCACCAGCAGTCCGGCCTTGGGCTTGGATCCGGTGTTCATCAACCGCGCGTACATCACGCTGCAGACCGGCAAGCTGCCGGCGGGCACGTACGACCTGGAACTCGACGATAGCTCGACCTGCAAGGCGATCCTGCCCAGCGCCTTCCGCGTCGTCACCACGCCGACCCTGACCGTGACCAGCATGACGCCGGCCTTTGGCAGCACGGCGCAGAACACGGCGACCGTGATCGCGGGCGGTGGTTTTGTCAGCGTGCCGCGCGCCTCTGTGAGTCCGAACAGCGGCACCGGCAATGCGCAGTCGCTGTCAGCCGTCACGTTCAATGCCGCGACTTCTCTGAACAGCGTCGTGCGCAGCGGTCTGTCCGCCCAGGCCTATGACTTGGTGGTCGTCAACCCAAGCGGCAGCTTTGGTGTTGCGCGCAAGGCCTTCACGGTCACCAGCGCCATGTCACCGCCCCCTGTGATCAACAGCGTGGCTCCCGCTTCCTTGGTGCAGGCAACGGCCACCGATGCCGTGCTTACCGGCAGCGGCTTCCGCAATGGCGCAACGCTGCAGATGACCTGCTACGACAGCAACAACGCCGTCGTAAACGGCGCGACCGCCAGCGTGACCAGCGTGGCGGGCGATGGTCTTTCAGCCAACGTTCGCTTGACCGCGCCCAGCAGCTTGTACTGCACGCTGAAGCTGACCAACTCTGACGGCACGTCGTTCGACTACTCTGCGATTGGGGTCACTGGATCCTCGCTGAACCTGACGGGATTCAAGGCGGGCAGCAACCTGACCACCCCCCGCCGAGCCCTGGCCGCCGTGGCCGGTCGCCCAACTGCGGTGGCTCGCTTTGTGTACGCGATCGGTGGCGACAATGGAACCGACAGCGCGACCAAGTCATCGGTGGAAGCGGCCACCACCACACTCGATGGCACGCTGGGGACCTTCACAACGCTGTCCCAATCCTTGCCCAAGGCGCTGTCCTTCGCTGGAGCCACAACCTTGGGTCGCTTCATCTATGTCGTCGGCGGCTTTGATGGTACCGCCGCATCGCGCAGCGTCTATCGCGCCGAGATCCTAAACCCGCTGAACGCACCGCAGTTTTCCGACGCCAACTACGCGCTGGACAACACAAGCGGCGTCGCTCCGGGTCTGTACATCTATCGCATCGCGGCCGTGATGAACAACATGGACGCCAACAACCCAAGCGGCGAGACCCTGGCCAGCGATCCCTTCCCCGTGCAGGTGC
>JAYRFD010000492.1:0-5959 GCA_041908565.1 Polyangia bacterium
TCATCGAAGAGATCGTGCGGGCTTGGCAGCGCACTGCATCCGTCGCTGCGCAGGCTGACTTGCCGGTTCCTATGACCATCTTGGCCATGCTGCAAGCGCGGCTCAGCGGGCTTGAACGAGGCGCTCGTCGCGTGGTGCGGGCGGCCAGCCTGTTTGGCGATCGCTTCACGCGCGAGGGTCTGTCGCGACTCTTGGGCTCGGACTCTGCCGATGAACTCGACAGCTGGCTGCGCATTCTGCGCGAGGCCGAGATCATCGAACGGACCTCTGCTGCGCAGGCCTCAAACGACGCAGAGTATTTCTTTCGCCATGGCCTTTTGCGCGAAGCCGCCTACAGCTTGCTGACTCGCGAGGATCGCCGCCTGGGACAAGAGCTAGCCGCCGAGCATCTGGCGCACGCTGCTTCCGCCGCCTCTCCGTCATCGCCCGCCTAGCTCGATCGATTGCCAACCTCGTCGCTTTCTCCGTCGCTGCCCTCGCCTCTGAGCGACCACGTTCGCCCTTTGGCATTCCTTCCCGCCCCATGACGATATAGTGCGCGCCATGCGCACCCTGCTGTCTGCTTTGGCACTGCCCGCGGTCTGTTCTGTCCTGGCCTGCTCGGCTGCCTCCGTCGAGCCGCCCCCGACGCCGCTGATTTGGCAGAAGACGCTGCCCGCCACCGCATCCTTGCAGTGGCCGCAGAGCGCTCGTGGTCTGCGTGCGGTGCGCGGCATCATCCATCTGCACTCTGTGTTTTCGCACGATGCCTGCGATGGCAAGCCGCAGCCCGACGGCAAGCCGAACGCACCTTGCATGGCCAACTTCCGTCGAGGTCTTTGCGCGACGCGGCAAGACTTCGCCCTTCTGACCGATCATGCGACCTTGATGGCCGATTCGCCGTTTGCCGATCTGTTTCTGACCGATCCCGCGGTCGGAGACACGGCGGAGCACGCGCAGGGCGCAGCCGATCCCGAAGTCGATGTGGTCGGTAGCAGCATGCGCTGCGCAGACGATGTCGCAGCCGGCCATCGCGTGCATCTGGCCGTCGGTGGCGAAAACGAACTGATGCCCGTTGGTCTGCGTCGCCACATTGGTCCTGACGCCCGCGCACGACACGCCGCCATGCAGGCTTCCACACCAGACGCCGTGCGCGCCTTCCACGATGCCGGCGGTGTGGTCCTGGTCGCACATGGCGAATCGCGTACGCTGGAACAGCTGACGACCTTGGCCCAAGCCGGTCTCGACGGAATGGAGGTGTACAACCTGCACGCCAACATCGATCCCAAGATTCGCGGACCGTATCTGGGCCTGGATCCCTTCGGAGCCATCGCAGGCCTTTTGCCGTGGCTGGGGGCGCAGCCGGTCAGCGAAGGCGGGCCTGAACCGGACCTGGCGTTCTTGGGTTTTCTTTCGCCCAACCAAAGCCAGATCGACAAGTTCGATACGCTGCTTTCGGCGGGCTATCGCCTGACACCGACGCTGGGATCGGACATCCATGAAAACACGCTGAAAGATCCGCTATCCGACGGTGAACGAGGTGATGGATACCGGCGTTTGATGCGCTGGTTTGGCAACTATCTGCTGGTGCCGGCCAGCACCGGCGCGCTGTCCACCGCGGTCCTGCGCGATGCTTTGGCGACCGGTCGTGCCTTCGGCGTGTTCGAGCTATTTGGTCCCCCGCAGGGCTTTGATTTCTATGCCAATTTCGCTGCGTCTCCGTCGGGAAGCACGGCGACAGAGCTGGGCGGACAAGCGCCGCGTGGCGCCCGCTTGCGCATTGCTGCACCGCGACCGTTCCCTGCCGATCTGCGTGGGCAGGATCCGCTGCTGCGCGTCTCGCTGCGCTACGTGGCGTTGAATGGCGGGGCCTCGCCGACCGTGTTGATCAAGAGCGAAGAAGTGCTATCGCGAACCTACAGCGCCGACGAATTTGCCGCCGAAAGTGGCCCGGCAGGAACCCCGACCCTTGAATTCGATACCGCGACCCGCGGTCCCGGTGCGTATCGCATCGAGGTTCACATCGTGCCGCATTATCTGCTGCACCTCGTCGGAGAAAACGCCGGTAGCTTCCGGCACGAATACCCATATCTCTACTCTGCTCCGCTGTTGGTGCGATAGCCTGGATGCACGGAAGAAGGAGGATGTGATGCAGCAGCGATCCATGCTGACGAAGGTGATCTTGGCCGTTCTTTTGGCGGTGCCCATGGCGAACCCGGCGACGGCAAGGGCCGACGGCTGTTATGCCTGTGGGCCGGGCAGCAGTGGGGCCTGTGGAGGCTTCTGTCGCTACACCGGCAATGACTCGTTTGCGGCCCGCAAGCAGTGTGAAAGCAAGGGCTGCCGGGTCACGGGACCCGCGGCTTGTCCGCCCAGCGGTGCTGTGTGCAAGGCTCCTGCCGCGCGTCCGTCCGATGCTGCGCCCATGCCGACGCAGATCGCCTGGTGCACAGCTGAAAAGGGCCGCGGATCGACCTAGCTGCAGCGACGAAAGTCGGTCCTGGCTGTGCTAGGGTGCCGCCGTGCCGTCACCACCCCTTATTGAAGGACGAACGACCTCGCGGAGTCGCCCATGACCGTCTCTGAAGCAGACGTCCTGGCCGAGCTAGAAGGGCACCTGGGGCACAGCTTCGCGGATCGCGGGCACCTGCTGACTGCGATCACGCACCGCAGCTTCAGCAACGAAAACGGTCGCGGCGAGCTTGTCCACAACGAGCGCCTTGAGTTCCTGGGCGACGCGGTGCTGGGCCTGCTGGTCACCGATCTGTTGATGCGCACCTGCCCCGATTCCAGCGAAGGATATCTGTCGCTTCTGCGATCGCAGATCGTCAGCGAAAGCTCGCTTTCGGAACGGGCGCGTTCCATCGATCTGGGGCGGGCCCTGCGCTTGGGCCGCGGCGAAGAACAGAGCGGAGGGCGCGACAAGCCGTCGCTTTTGGCCGATGCGTTCGAAGCGATGCTGGGTGCGCTGTATGTCGACAGCGGCTTTGCGGCCTGCCAAGTGGCGGCGGAACGCTTGCTTTTGCCGACGGTGCTGCGAGTCCATCAGCATGGCGGCAGCGATGAAAAGTCCGCGCTGCAAGATCTGCTGCAGCGCCTGCGGCAAGCCCGCCCGCGCTACGAAGTCGTCGCCACATCTGGCCCGGATCACGACAAGACGTTTGAAGTCGCGGTGTTCCTGGACGATCGCCGCTTGGCCTGCGGTCAGGGACGCAGCAAGCGCGCTGCTGAACAGGTTGCAGCCGGTCTAGCGCTGCGCATTCTCAACGAAGAACTGACCTAGCGCCTCGCAGAAGAGACTGCGCGGTCGTCTTGGCGATGGGCGGCGACACTCTCGGTTTTTGCGTCTGATAGGAAGCTGCGATGCTCGCCCCGGGCCCCTGCGGATCCTCAACCGCTTGTGCCACACGCAGCGATCGTTCCGTCCCCGACGTTCGTTGGTGTTTGGCTCCGTCTTTCGCCCGCGGTTTTCGTCTGCGGTTTTCGTCTGCGGTTTTCGTCTGCGGTTTTCTGGCTGCGGTTTTTCATCTGCCGACCGTTGTCTGCCCACGGTCGTCTGCTGAAGGCCGAACTGGCGCGGGCGCTGCGTCCGGTTTGTTCCGTCGGGACTTACGGCGCAGGATGGGTCGCATCGATCAGGTCGACGATCACGCCCAGCTTCAGCCGGGCTTGCCCGCGGCTGCCGACGGGATTTCGTTGCCACTGCGCTTCATCGCGAGCACGAAAGTCTTGGACCTTGCCCTTTTGCAGCTGCAGGCGCAGTCGATACGACTCTTGCCGTTTGCCCGTGCGTTCGCGCGGGCCAAGCCCAGCGGTCACAGGCCAGCTTGGCGAGGTATTTTCGTCGCTGCTGCCCGATCGCAGCGTGCGCGTGGTGCGCCAGTTGGTGTCGACTTCGAAGGCGCAGAACGGTTCATAGACGGGCTCTTGCTTGTACTTGGTGCGGGTCTTTTTCACGTGGCGGATGCGGTAGCGCACGCACTCGCGCTCGGTCTTCGAGACGGTCTTGTGCTTGGTTTCCCAGCTCAGGCAGGTCTTGACCGACACGCCGCCCTGCGTTTTGTAGCCGTGCTCGACGCAGCGCTTGCCGTCTTCGACTTCTTCTTCGACGGTGCGATTTTCGTAGGCCTCGCAGTGGCTGCGGTCCTCTTCGTCCTCGAAATAGGTCTCGGTGCCGATGGGTACGTCGATGTTTTTGCGGAACGTGCGCTCGCACGCTGTGTTGTATGCGCCCTGCGGCAGATCCGACTGCCAGTCACGTCCGGCTTTTTTCTGCAGCGTCTCGATGTCGATGCTGCGTTCCCAGCTGCGTCCGACGACGGAATAGCCCACTGGCTTGCCGGGGCTGAACATCAGCCACAAAAGACCGCACAAAAGCGCCAGCAAGATCCACGGCCAGATGCGACGGCTGGGGGCGGCCGGCGAACCCGGCAGCGACTGATTATCCGACGGAGGTCGCGTAGGCGGCAGGACCGCTCGTGGCTCTACAGCGCCTCCACCCCGTCGCTGCACGGCCTGGTCGCGATAGGTGGCCGCTTCGCTGGCTCGGATGGTTTCGCTGGCCGCTTCTTGCTGCGCTTCCGACAGCGGGCCGGCGCAGGTTGGGCAGCGATCCGTCGGCTGTCCTTGCTTGGGTCCCGTCGTATACACCGGCGGCACCTGCGTCTTGCAGAACGCGCAGTACAGCCACGGGCCAGCTGCCAAGGCGCGCCCTTGTTCCCCCTCGATGAGCTGATCGGCAGCGACGGCGACCTGGGCGCTTTGGTCTTTTTCCGCGCCGCAGCCCGGGCAGGAAGTCCGGGTTCCCGCGATGCCGGACTCGCCGCAGCGCGCGCAGCGCCAGACGTTTTGGACGATCTCGGGCTTGGTGCCGCAGCTTCGGCAGGCCTCGGGCAGCTCGTCGTGGATCTCGCCGCACTCATGACATTCCCAGCGCATGGAAACACGATACTGCAGTCGCCAAAGGCGCCCGGCGAAACCCGCGCAAAAATCGGATACGATGCAAGAGGATGCCCGGTTTGTCTGCGCTGGCAGCGCTTCCCAGAAGGGGCTCGATCGTCCACTTGGGCCGGCTCGTCTGTCTTCGGCTCGGCGCCGTTGATCTGCCCGATCGAGCCGAGGGCCCCCGACCGCTGCGATCTCTGTGTGTCCATGTGCGCCTTGCGCGGGGTCCCCGTCGCTGGGCCTGGTTCCTGTGCTGGGTTCTGCTCGCCCTGTCTTCGCTGGCTGGTGCGGCATCCGCAGCCAAGCCGCGCTGCCGTCTGGAACAGGTCGACCTGGGCACGTTCGAAAAGACCAATCAGATCAAGGTCGTCGGCGGCCGCGTCGAACTGGAAGGCACGCTGAGCCCCGATCAGCCAGCCCCCGTGCATCGCTTGTTGGTGGCGGGCAAGCCCGTCGCCAAGGCCGACAAGATCGAGCTATTCGAGCGCAGCGGGCGCGACATGTACATCGCGCTTCTCGTCGAAAACTCGGCGCTGTATGTCCCCTCGATCGAGAAGATCAAAGAGGCCATCAAAGAGTTTCTGGAATCGATGCCGCCGCGGGTCAAGGTGCGGCTGATCCTGTATGGCTACGAGATCGAACAGCAGCCGAACTTCATGCCGGCGCAGGCGGTCACAGCGCTGATCGACGACATCAATCCCGACGACCAAGGCGACGTGCAGCTGTTGCGCGCGATCACGGCGGGCTTGGCGGCCTTGAACAAAGTTCAGCCGGGGCACGACAAGGACGGCAAGCCTTTGCCGACGCCACGCAAGCTGATGGTGGTCTTGTCCGATGGACTGAACGAGCTGATGGATCGCAAGAGCTTCCGGCGCATGGGCGATCTGTTGCGCCAGAGCAACGTGTCCCTGTTTCCCGTCGCATTTTCCCCGCGCGATGACCGCGGACCGCTGCTGAACTTGGGAGAGCTGGCCAAGCGAAGCTCGGGCACCTTCCGCTGGGCGCAGAAGGACGAGAACCTAAAAGAACAGTTCCA
>JAYRFD010000493.1:0-1948 GCA_041908565.1 Polyangia bacterium
CTGTTCCCCAGTGTCGATGTACAGCGCCTGCGTGTGGTAGTCGCCATCGACCAGGAACAGCACGTCTTCGCGTTCATCGAAAAACTGCGGCCCCTGCTGATACATCGGGTTGGCTTCGTTGGGCCACGCAAAGTCCTTGCGGTACACGCTACCGTCGGGAAAGCGGCGAATGATCGGCAGGATCTTGTTGCCTTGGCCCAGCTGCCAAAAGGCCACGGATCGCTGTCCGCACAAAAGCAGGGGAGCCACAGTCCCCACTTCAAAGCGATTGGTGTCGGCGCTGCCCGGGGCAAGCAGGCTGATGGTCCACAGGCCATCGCGGCCTTGCTGATACGAACACAGCGACTGCGACGGAGTGGCCGGCAGCGCCGTGTACATGGTGTCGATGCGATAGTGCGAATAGGGCGGCGTCAGCTTGTAGACGTGCAGCGGACCATCTAGCTCGGCCTGCGGATCGGGTATGCCCGGCGTCAGCACTTCGTCGGGTGTCGAGACAGCCAGCCACGGCTCACCAGCCCCATCCTGCAAAAGACGAGAGCTGCGCAGCGCGCCCGGGATCAACGAAAGCGTGGCCGCATCGACGGGCGCACCGACCACCTGGATGTCCAGATCATCGGCGCCTTCGCGCAGCGCACAGCCCGTGAACAGAAGGGACAGCAGCGCTGCAATGCCCGCGGTCACACAAAAGAAGGCCGATGGCGGACGCGCGGGTCGTGCCCGCGTGGTTTGTCGATGTGCGTGCATGCTGCGGTCCCCCCTCCTTACTAAAACCCAACGCGCAGGCCGATGGACGGCAAGATCCACGCGAAGCCCACTTCCTGCTGTGGGGGCGGCGTGGTGGACATCCCGCCTTGGCTGGGTGTGAACTCTGGCGTCGTTAAATAGAACACGCTGCGCGAAAACGTGGCGTTGACCACTTCCAAAAACAGCGCCACGTAGTGACGGCGGAACTGCCAGTACTTGTCGATGCGCAGATCCAGTTCAAAGAAGTCGGGCAGGCGAACATTGTTGCGATCCAAAAGCGCGTCGTTGCGCTGTTGCGTGTCGTTCACGACGGTCTCGGGAC
This sequence comes from Polyangia bacterium, assembly GCA_041908565.1. Classification (GTDB taxonomy): domain Bacteria; phylum Myxococcota_A; class Polyangia; order Palsa-1104; family JAEUJZ01; genus JAEUJZ01. The sequence goes on from JAYRFD010000493.1 coordinate 1,067, forward strand.
GACCGGTGGCGAAGTACACGCGCGCTCCCACATCGATCCGCCAGGGCAGGCGAGCCTGCACGACAACGTTCATCGCATGCGTCTGATCGTAATCGGCGGGTCGCAGGCCGCAGGGAAAGATGCGCTCTGATCGGCTGAGCGTGTACGAAAGCCAGCCGCTGATGCGACCGCTCTGCCGGCGGATCAGGGTCTCTAAGCCGTAGGCTTGTCCGTCGGTGGTACGCACCAGTGTGGCGGCCACTCCGCTTAGGCTGGGCGGTGGCGGCGCCGCGCAGGCCCGCGATCCCAGCGGCGGCAGATCGGTGAAGCGATCGAAGCGCTGGTAGTACGCCGATAGCTGCGCTGTGAAGCCGACCGGCATGCGGAATTCTTGGCTGACACTGCCGCCGGTTGCGCGCTGCAGACCTAGCTGCAGGGCAAAGGTGTCGATGCCCGGCAGCAGCAAGGGAAACATCGGCGGCTGCTGATAGATCCCGCCCGAGACGCGCAGGTCCAGCCAGCCGGTGGGCCGCACGTGCAGGGACAGGCGCGGATCCAGCCCCAACAGAGTCACGCCACCAGCGTGATATGCATCGAAGCGCGCGCCCATCGACACCTGCACGCGGCGATCGAGAAACTCGCCTTCGCCCTGCACATAGGCGCTGCCGACTAAGCCCACGCGATCGCTGCCGATGTCGCCTAGCTCGTCGCGCTTGCCATCGGTGCCATCCGCGACGCTGCGGGCCGGACCTTCCAGGTCATAGACGAACTTCAAGCGGCGCAGTCCGACTTCGAAGTTTTCGGCCGAAAAGCGCGAGACTTCCCCATCCAAGCCAACCAGCAGCCGCAGAAAATCGAAGCGCAGGCTTAGCTGCGCCTTCGCATTTAGGAACAGCTTGTGTA
>JAYRFD010000494.1:0-5739 GCA_041908565.1 Polyangia bacterium
CGTCGCGGCTGCGGAACAGAGTGAAGAGGACGAGGACCAGCGCGAACAGGATGCGGATCACCGCGAAGAAGATCTCGAAGACGATGAAGAGGCGCAGGACGAAGACGAGGAAGATCGACGGGCGCAGCAAGCGCAGGCCAAGCGCGCGCTGCCGCTTGCGCTGTCGAAGCGTCGTCAGGATGGCAAGGCTCCGGGTATCAAGAAGCCGCAGGTGGTCAAGCGACCGCCGGCCCCTCAAGGTCCACGGTCGATCAAGCGACCCAAGGTGATCAAGAAGGTTCCGAGTGGCACGGGGCAGGCGGCGACCAAGCGGCCCAAGACCGGTGCAACGCCACGTCCCAAGCTGCCGGATCCACCCACGGCAGGCGCGGTCCGGCCCGGTGGAAAGAAGACCAAGCTGGGCGTGCCTGCTGGGGTCACGGTGCAGGTCACCGTGGTTCAGACGGCAGCGACGTCATCGTCAACAGCGCGCCCCACCGGGACCAAGTCGACGCCCAAACCGGCCCCGACGCCGACTGGCAAGCCAGTACCCAAGCCGGCGCCAGCCGTAGGCAAAGGCACCGCTGGGGCCAAGCCTGGATCCAGCGCAGGGGCCGGTCGACCCGGCGACAAGAAGCCCGCCGGTGCGTCGTCCAAGGCCGGGGCTGCGCCGACAAAGCCAGGATCCCCCGTCGCAGGGACCAAGCGGCCCATCGCTAGCAAGGCACCCAGCCCAGCGCAAGCCGGGGGCAGCAGCGCAGCGCAAAAAGTGGCAAGCCCGACGCCAACGCAACAACCGACGCCCGATCCCAAGACGCGCGGCACCGCGTAGATGGAGACCTCGATGGACCAGCTAACTTCCCCATCCCAGACGCCGATCGACGCCGAAGCGGACCGACCCAGCGATGCTCAGGACGACACGGATCTGGTCCTGTATTCGCTGGATGAGCTATTTGGCGAGCAGCCGCCGTGGTACGTCGAAGAGGGCTGGAGCAATCCAGCCGACCTCAGCACATCGGAAGAGGACGACGTGCCTTTGGTCGATGTGCAGTTTGCGCCGGGCGCGCAGCACAAGTCGGTCATCACCGTGGATCTGGCTTGCGATCTGTCGGTGGTCGATGCGTTTCACGTCGATGTGCTGTCGATGCTGGAACACGACATCAAGCTGGCGATGCTGTTCCGAACCGCGGCCGGCAACGCCTTTGAGACTCCGCAGGTTGCAGTGGGACCCGAATGGAATGGCGTGTGTTTTTCGCTGGTGGATGGCGACATGAAGTCGAACACCAGCGACCCACCTTGGGCCGGGTATCGCGTCGCGTTCGAGCCTCGGGACGAGGTCACGCAGATCTCGCTTTTGATCTATGGCGGGCAGCAGGCGGGCGTGGTGCGGTTTGGGCCCCTGCTCGCGCAGCTTGAGGACGGAGTCAGCCTGGACATTCATGGTGAAGGCGAGGCTGAAGACGAGGCTGAAGACAACAGCGAAGCAGACAGCGAAGACGAAGCGAGCTAGTCGCGCCAAAGCCCGCCATCCAAAGGAATCCGTGAAGCTGCAAGGGGGCGTCGAATGCAAGACGAAAGCGAACAGCCAGAACAGACCCGTGAAGAACAGGTGAGCGAAGCGCAGGCCGAGCAGACGCAGGCCGGTGAGCAGTGCGTCGATGGCAGTGCCGCGCAGTCCACAAGTGAACCAGAAGCGCAGCAGAGCGAGGCGCCCACCGAGGGCGGAGATGGCAGCGAGCTACAGTGCCTGTCCGGCATCGACGAAACGGCCGATCGGATGATCCAGGCCTTCGGCACCGCGGCCGAAGACGTGCGGGACGAGCCAGCCCCGGAAGACGCTCCGGAAGCGCATGACCTGGCGATGCTGGAAAAGTTCCGCGACGGCGTGCTGAGTGTCGCCAAGCGCGGTCCCAAGCCGGTCAAGTGGATCGCCACCGGCGTGCAGCACATCATCGAGTTTTCCGAAAAGACCAGCGACGAGCAGCTTGAGCTGTCGAACAAGCTGCTGCGCAAGTCTCCGTCCTTCGTTCGCCGCTTCTTGGAGTGGGCCATTCAGCTGGGCGAATAAGCCACGCGTCGAAAGCAGGCGCGCGATTCGTCCGTCCGCATGCCGTTTTCAGCTTGAAAGCAGGGGGCTGGCCATACGAAGAAGGGGCCATGCTTGCCACCATCCCTCGCATTGCTGAACCGAAGAACGAACCTGTGCTGGGCTATCTGCCAGGCAGCGCCGAGCGCGCATCGCTGAAGCGCGCGCTGACCACGCTGGCGGATCACCCCGCAGACGTCCCGCTGTACATCGGCGACGAACGCCGACGCACCGGCCGCACGTCGTCGATCGTGGCGCCGCATCGGCATCGGCAGGTGCTGGGAACCGTGCATGCCGGTGGCGCGACCGAGGTCGAAGCGGCGATCGCAGCCGCCAAGCAGGCGGCTCCGGGCTGGTCGGCGCTGCCTTGGGAACAGCGAGCGGCCGTGTTCCTGCGCGCAGCCGATCTGCTGGCCGGTCCGTGGCGCGATCGCTTGAACGCAGCGACGATGCTGGGGCAGTCCAAGACCTGCCATCAAGCCGAGATCGATGCCGCCTGCGAGCTGATCGACTTCTTCCGCTTCAACGTCTTTTTCCTGCGCCGCATGCTGGAAACCGAGCAGCCGCTGTCGCCGACCGGCCAGTGGAATCAGCTGGATCTTCGCCCGCTGGAAGGCTTCGTGTTTGCGGTGACGCCGTTCAATTTCACCAGCATCGCCGGCAACCTGCCGACGGCGCCGGCCCTGGTCGGCAACACCGTGGTGTGGAAGCCGGCGCAGACCTCGATGCTAAGCGCGTACTACATCATGGAACTGCTGCTGGAAGCGGGTCTGCCGCCCGGCGTCATCAACCTGGTGTCGGGACCCGCGGCGGAAATCAGCGGCGTGGCGCTTTCACACCCCGACTTGGCGGGCGTGCACTTCACTGGCTCGACGGGCGTGTTCCATCAGATGTGGCGCATCGTTGGGCAAAATATCGATCGCTACCGCGCCTATCCTCGCCTGGTCGGCGAAACCGGCGGCAAAGACTTCATCCTGGCGCACGAAAGCGCCGACGAAGACGCGCTTATCACCGCCATCCTGCGCGGCGGCTATGAATACCAAGGGCAGAAGTGCTCGGCGGCGTCGCGAATCTATGTCCCGCAGGCCATGGCCGGGCGCCTTTTGGATCGCTTGAGCGCCGCGGTCAACAGCCTGCCCATGGGCGATGTCTGCGACTTCCGCAACTTCGTGGGTGCCGTCATCGATCGGCGCGCCTTCGCATCGATCCGCGGCTACATCGAGCTGGCGGACGGCAAAGCGGGGGGGGCCCGTATCCTGGCCGGCGGCGTCTGCGATGACAGCGAGGGATACTTCATCCGCCCGACGCTGATCCAAGCCGACGATCCGCGCCACCGCTTGATGAGCGAAGAGATCTTCGGCCCGGTGGTCACGCTGCACGTCTATCGCGACTACCAAGAGGCGCTTGAGCTGGTCGACACCGGCTCGCCGTACGCGCTGACCGGTGCTGTCTTCGCGCGCGATCGCCAGGTCATCCACCAAAGCATGGCCCGCTTGCGGCAAGCCGCCGGCAACTTCTACATCAACGACAAGCCCACCGGCGCCGTCGTCGGACAGCAGCCGTTCGGCGGGGCGCGCGCGTCGGGCACCAACGACAAGGCCGGTGCCCCAGTGAACCTTTTGCGCTGGATCTCGCTGCGGACGATCAAAGAAAACTTCGTGCCGCCGACCGACTACCGCTATGGCTTCTTGGCCGAAGCGTAGTCGGCGTCAGCTCAGCGACAGGCTGAGCGTCTCCAGATATGTCGGGTAGCTCTTGGGGAAGACCGCCGTGTCCAGCGTCCAGCGATCGTGCCCGGTGTCTTCGTAGCGAATGGGATACGGCGACACGCGGCAGCTACGGCCGGTCGGGTCCAGCTCGACCTCGACGAACAGCGCGCGGTTGCGCAGGCCGCTGCGGCTTTGAAAGGCCGCACCGGCCGCCAGCGACAGCATGTGCTTGTACGGGCTGGCCATCCACTCGGCTTCGTTGTCGTGCAGGTGGCCGCGCAAAAGGAACTGACAGTTCTGCTGCAGCAGCTCTTTGATCAGGCGCTGCTCAACTTCCGACAGGTACGAAAACGGGTGGTGCACCATCGCGATGCGTAGCTGCGCCGTGGCAATGCGCGACAGTCCCTCGCGCAGAAGCGGCTCGCCGACAAACAGCCGGCCGGCATCGTTGTCGTCTTGTGCAAACAGCGCACTGTTGAGCGGCAAGATGCCGACGGTGATGTCGCGGATGCGCAGCGTCTCGGCCAGTGCGGTTGCGTGGCCTGGTGCGACCTGGCGAGGCGGCTCTGCACCGCTGTGTCCCGTCGCGTAGAAGCGGTTGTAAAACGCGCACCAAGCTTCCAGCTTGCGCAGATGCAGGCGCTCCGCCGCGGGATGAAAGTAGGACAGCGCATCGTCGTGTGAAGACAGCGTGCGCATCAGCTGCGCTCCGCGTCGGCGATCCGCATCGTGGTTCCCCGGCACCATCAAAACGGCCGATCGCGGCAGCGACAGCGTCGAGCACAGCCGCCCCAAGAACGACTCGGCCAGTGCGTATTCAGCGCTGCTGCCTGAAAACGCGATATCGCCGGTCAGGAACAGCAGATCGACCGCTCGCCCGTAGCGCTGCATGTCGACCAGCGTATTCAGCAGCGATTCCAAGACGATGCCCGCCCCTTGCAGCTGCGCTTTTTCGGAAAAGTGAAAGTCCGACAGGTGCAGCCAGCGCACGCAGCGTGGGCTGACCAGCGACGGGATGGAAAAGCTCTGTGACTGGCTGTGCGGCACGGTCAGCGTTGGCGAGATCGCCGCGTGCATGTCGCTGCTACGACCGACGGGCAGCGAATCGACGGTGCGACGCAGCAGAAGCTCGAGCGCGTGGCTGCGCGGGACGGCCATGCCGCGGTCCCAGCCGATCAGCCCTTCCAGATAGCCTCGGCCATGCTCTTCCCAGGTAAAGGCCGCGGGCGCCTGCAGCAGTGACAGCAGCGTGTCCCGCGTGTTCGACAGGCCGGGGTTGCTGGTCGACGCACGCAGGCCACTTCCCGTGCTGATCAGCGCCGCATCCGGCAGGGTCGTGTGCCCAGGGAAGGCCAGCTCGATCAGCGTGCTCAGAGCGTCGGGGCGCACTGGATCGGCGATGCCGCTTGTCGCCAAGCGCGCGCTGCGCAGAAGCGTCGCTAGCTCGCGCAGGCGCTGACGCAGGGCCGCAACATCGGCCAGCCCATGCAGCATTTCATAAAAGCGGTCACACAGATCCGGCCAGCCGCCCGTCAGCTCGTCGAGCGTCTTGAGCAGCTCGGCGATCAGCTGGCTGTCCGACAGCGCCGGACGCAAGGCCGGTAGCTCGTCGATAAAGCGCGTGACTTCGGGCGTGTACACCACTTGCACAGGCAGCGCCATCAGCTCGGCGGCTTGCCGCAGCCAGGGGCTGTCCCGTCGCTCATTCTTCAAGCTGTCGGTCGACAGCAGCGCAAAGCACAGGCGCGGCGTGCGGCGCAGGTTCAGCGGCGACACCGGCATCAGAGCTTCCGTCGCGTCGGTGAATAGCTGGTACTGGTTGCCGATAAACAGCGGCACCAAGACATGCAAGCCGCTGTTGCGCAGCAGATCTTCCAGGCGCAGCAGCGTATCGGCCGGCGGCAGCCCACTTAGGATCGACAGCGCCTTGCGTCGCCCTGGCGGCAGCGCCTGCTTGGTGTATTC
>JAYRFD010000495.1:0-2032 GCA_041908565.1 Polyangia bacterium
GATCACGATCAGGCGCGATACCCCGGCCTGCTGGGCTCGCGCCAGGACTTGGGGGCGCTCATCGCTGTCGGGTGTAGAGTCCGCAAGCTCCGTCGGTGGACGGGTCCGAAAGTCATCGGCTTCCAGGTGGCAGTGGCTGTCGATCAGGTGCAGCATTCGCAAGATTCCAGGCTTAAGCGCAGGCAGCATAGCGCAGCCCGGTCCGCGTCCGCCGCGCTGTTTTTTGCCAAAGGACCCAGGCGCCCAGACCCCCCGGATCGGCCATCTGAGGCTGCGCAGCGACGGGACTTCTTCGGCTTTCTTCGCCGCGATGCTGTCCGATACAATGCCAAGCAAGCGAGCAGTGGGGGGCCGGGGGCAAGGCCAGTGACACCATGTCGGGTTTCGTTCTGAACTACGCAAACATCAGAAGCTGGGCGGACCGCCTGGGATTGGCCTATCGCTACAGCGACGAGGCGGGGCAGATTGCTTTGCCGTGTCGGCTGCTGGATGTGGACGTTCCCATGGTCTTCATTCCGCGGGCCGAGCGCGGCATGTTGACCCTGGCGATCACGCTGCCGTTCCAGGTTCCGCCCGATCGCTTTGCCGAGGTCGGGGCGGCGCTGACCATCCTCAATGCCCGTTCGTACATGGGGGCTTGGATTCTCAACTCGGACAAGGGCGAGATTTATTTCCGAGTCACGGTTCCGGCTCTGGATGTCACGTACTCGGATCAGGCGCTGCGCTTCATCGCCGGAGTCGTCGTCTCTTCTGCCGAGACGCTCGCGGCCAGCCTGCACGCGGTGGCCAAGCAAGGGGCGCCAGCAGCCAGCGTTTCCCAGCAAACATCGCTGTAATTCAAAAAAATCTGCATTTCCAAATACGAAATCCTAGAAAATTGATCTTGAGATCCCACTTGTTGATGGGGTCGGATGATCAACACACTTTGGGGAGGCACGAGTGGATTCAACTCCAATCCGAGCCGGTGACGAGACGCCCGCCTACTGCACAGCCTGCCGCGATATGCGCGTGCATGTTGTGATCGCAATGGAGGGAGTCGCTCCGGCACGTGTCGAGTGTCGAAGCTGTCAGAAGCAGCACAAGTACCGTGCTGCGCTGCCGGGCAGCAAGGCGGCCAAGACTCGTACGGCGACCAAGCGTGACGATGGCGCCCCGCGAACCAGCAAGCCGCGTCGCGATTCGTCCGCGGCCGCCGGGGCGGCGACCGTTGCGACGGTCAACCCGCTGGATGCGCTGCTGGGCGATCGCAGCACCAGCGGTGCCCGCAGCTATTCTCCGGGCGACAGCTACGTAGTCGGCGAGCTGCTGTCGCATCCCAACTTTGGCCTTGGTGCGGTGACCGCAACGCCATCGCCGGGCAAGATCTCGGTCCTGTTCCGCGACCATGCCCGCCTGCTGCTGCATCAGCGCACCGTCGCCAGCCCAGCCGCGGCTGGGGTTGTGCGGCTTGAGCCGCCAGCCCGACGCGATGCCGGCGCGGAAGCATCCAGTGAACGCCCACCCAAGGTTCGTTCGATTCTGTAGCCCCGCCCTCGTCCAAAAAGCGAAGCAGTTGCTGCTTTCCGCTGCATCTGATGTGTCGATTCGCTGTTCAGATGCGGATAGAATGCCCTGCGCAAAGTTCAGGAGATCTTCCGATGCGTCGACACACCCTGTCATTCGTCTCGCCTGCCTGCCTGGCCGTGCTGTCGCTCGGCCTGGGAACGGCTTGTCTGCAGTCCTCACCTACCCTGCCGCAGCCGCATGAACCCAAAACAGAAGCCCCGGTTAAGAAAGTGGTGCCCGGGGCGGTGCAGCCGGACGACCCGCGTCTGGCTCCGTTCAAGCCTGCGTTGCCGACGTCGTATCCGCTTCCGGGCGCCGCCGCTGCCGAAGACAGGATCGCGCTGGGCCGCATGCTGTATTTCGAGACGCGGCTGTCCAAGAACCACGACATTAGCTGCAATACCTGTCACTCGCTGACCGCCTACGGCGTCGATGGGACCAAGGTGTCAACGGGCCACAAGAAGCAGCTAGGGAATCGCAACGCACC
>JAYRFD010000496.1:0-7135 GCA_041908565.1 Polyangia bacterium
CATCTTGCCGTGGCGGGTGACGCTGGACCTGGGGATGCAAGTGGCGCTTTCTAGCTGGGGTTACATCATGGGCGCCAAGCTGCCGCAGGTTGCTGGCTTTGGCGCGCTGAGCTTCAGCTTTGATCTGCGAAGCGCAGGGTCCAGCCCATCGCCTGGCGCCCCGCTTGGTCCGCAGTCTCCGTCGATGAAGCCGCGACCCAGCACCGGATCGGTGCGTGGCTTGGTGCGCGATCGGCAAAGCCGCGCGCCGCTGCCCGGTGCCGTCGTTCGCTTCGTCGGGGTGGCGCAAAACGCGCTTCTGACCGATGCCCGCGGCGAGTTTGAAAGTGGTCCACTTCCATCGGGAACCTTGGAACTAGAAGCCAGCCGCAGCGATCACCTGACGACGCGCACGACGATCCTTCTGCGCCCCAGCAGCGAGGTCTTCGCCGAGATCGATCTGGACGCCAATGCTCGCGCCTTGCCGGCGCACTTCACGCTGTCGATCCGCGATGAAAGCGACCAGCCGATCGCACACGCCAGCGCCACGCTGTCGCGGGCCGGCAGCCAAGTTGCGCTGGACGCCGCCCCGCAAGGGGGACCGTGGACAGCGAAGGTCACCGCCGGAGCCTGGCGCTTGCGTCTGGATGCCCTGGGCTTCTTGTCTCGCGAGCAGGTGTTGGTCTTTTCACCGGGAGAAGATCGATCCCAGACGCTGCGACTGCTGGCGCGCGCGCCGTCCCCACGCGTGGCGCTGTCTGCTGACGAGATCCTTTTGGCAGAGCCGCTGCAGTTTGTCACCGACGCTCGCGGCCCCCAGCTTTCGGCCGGAAGTCAGCGCGAGCTAGCCGAAGTGATCGATCTCTTAATTCATCATCCCGAGATCCCACAGCTACGCATCGAAGCGCCAGCCAGCGACGGCAGCGATACGCGCCTGATCGCCGTCCGTGAGTACCTGATTCAAGGCGGCATCGCGCCAGAGCGCGTGCTGGCCAGCGAGCTTCCCGCGGACAACTCTGGTCGCCCCCGCGTCTTCCGCGTACAGCTTCGCGTCGGTCGTTAGTAGTCGCCCACCAACGCGCACCGTCGAGATGAATGCGCGCAGCCGGCTAGATCTTCTTGCTGACTACGCCCACCGGACACGCGACGCCGGTGCCGCCGTGCCCGCAGTATCCGTCGGGGTTCTTGGCCAGATACTGCTGGTGATACTTTTCCGCGTAATAGAACTCGGGCGCATCGAGGATCTCGGTGGTCGTCGGGCCGTAGCCGTTCTGATTCAGCAAGCGAGCATAGAGATCGCGGCTGGCCTGCGCGGCTTGTTTCTGCGCCGGCGAAAAGCAGTACACGCCCGATCGGTACTGCGTGCCCACGTCGTTGCCTTGGCGCATACCCTCGGTGGGGTCGTGGCCTTCCCAGAACACCTTGAGCAAGGTCTCGTACGACACGCGCTTGGGATCAAACGCAACCAGCACGACCTCGTTGTGCCCCGTCATTCCCGAGCAGACTTCTTCATACGTTGGGTTTGGCGTGTGGCCCGCGGCGTAGCCCACCGCCGTCGAAAACACACCGGGCGTCAGCCAGAACTGTTTTTCGGCGCCCCAGAAACAGCCCATGCCGAACATCGCTTGTTCGATGCCCGCGGGAAACGGCGGAACGATCGGTGTCTTGTGGACGAAGTGGCGGGCCGACGCATCGGCACCGGGCATGCGCTCTTTACGACCGGGAAGCGCCTGTTCTTTGGTGGGGATGACGAGCTTGCGCGGATCGAGAAACCACATCGGCTGTCCTCTTTGGATAGAGATGGGGATGGGATGTCTTCTCGCCCAACCGCAGACGCTGCGGTGGACCGCGCACGATCGTAGCAGTTACCGGGCAGCTACCGGGCAGCGAGTGGTCAGCGACCGGATAGCTACGTGGCAGCTTTGGGTCGTTACTTCTTGGCGGGCGGAGCCGACGCGGCCGGTGCAGCCGCCGCAGCCGCCGCAGCCGCCGCGGCTTCGACGGCTTGCTTCGCAGCTTCCTCGGCCGCCTTGCGCGCGGCTTCTTCGGCGGCCTTGGCCGCCACCACGCGCTTCTGCTGTTCCGCTTCCGACGCCGACTTCAGCTTGGCCAAGCCCTTTTCAAAGTCGGGGCCCACCATTTCGTCCATGTTCTTGATCAGACACATGGCTTTGGTCAGGAAGTTGGCACTGCCCGTCATGACCCAGCTGACCGTCGTCTTGTCGCCGGCCGCCTGAAATGAAAACAAAGTCTGACTGCTCGACTCAAATGGCTTGATGAAGTCCAGCTTGATGTCGATCCGCTCGTTGGGCTTGACGTCGAGGATCGTCATCTGGCCTTCGCCGACATCCTTGTTGCCGACCCAGCGATAGGTCGCGCCCTTGCCGTTGCCTTCGTAGATCTTCTTCATTCCGGGGTCGAGCGCTTCCCACGGTGACCAAGCCGCCCAGCCATGAAAATCGACGACCAAGCCATACACAACGTCGGCGGGCGCATCCACCGTGGCGGTGCGTTCCACCTTGTATGTGTCCGGTCGACTGGCGATCACAGCGAAGACCAGAGCGATGGCGATACCGAGCGTGATTCCGAGCTTTTTGAACATGACTCCTCCTTATGGGTTCACTGGAGGCGCGACAATATGCTTTTTTTGCGCAGAGAACAGCGCAATTGTGCCGCCACGCCCCAGAGCAAAATCGATTGCAACACCGAGGGAAAAACCGAAAACAAAGCTGAGTCTGCTTGCCATCGAGCAAGCCCCGGCCCAAGCACGGGCTCCCCAGCCCGCGGTGTCGTGTGTCCACTCTGTCCGCCGTTCACCAGGAAGAAGCCATGCGCAATCTCTCTTCGGAATCTTTCGGCAACGTCCCGTCGACCGCAGCGAAAAAAAACCCCAGCCCAGCTGCCGCCGACACGAACCTGAAGCCAGACGTCGCCCGCATCTTGGAAGCCCTGCAAACGCACGCCAGCGAAGAACGCAGGGCGGTCGCTGTAACTTATTTTCCGACGGCGATGCGCGTGCTTGGCGTGCCCGTTCCAGCCCTGCGCGCGGTGGCCAAAGGGCTCGCCAAAGAGCTCAAGACGGCACCTGCATCGCGCGTCCTTTCGCTTGCCGAAGCGCTGATCGCCGACGGCAGCATGGAAGGACGGCAGGTCGCATACGAGCTTGTCGAATTCCACAAGCCGACCACCGCGGCGCTGACCGCAGTCGACATCGAACGCTTGCGTCAGGGCTTGGACAACTGGGCTTCCGTCGATTCCTTCGCCATGTCGATCGCCGGCCCGGCCTGGCGACGAGGGCTGCTGTCCGACGCACAGATCGATGGGTGGGCGGCATCGCCCGATCGGTTTGTGCGCCGCTTGGCCTTGGTGTGCACGGTGACTTTGAACATGAAGTCGCGCGGCGGCAAAGGCGATGTCCCGCGCACGCTGCGGCTGTGTACGCGGCTTGCGGCCGATCGCGATGACTTTGTCGTCAAAGCGCTGTCGTGGGCGCTGCGCGAAGTCCTGCCGCATGACCAGCCAGCCGTGCAGGCTTTTCTGACGCGGCACGACTCCGTTGTACATCGCCGCGTCGTCCGCGAGATCGGCAACAAGCTGCGCACCGGTCGCAAGAACGGCTGACCGCCCCGATCGCGCCGTTCACCGAGGCCGCCGCAGATCTGATAGCGTGACGAAATGAGCATCGCGGAGCGGCTGCGCGCCGCACTGCAGACCGCATGGGGCGACCGCACGCCGACCACTCGCTGTGACTGGATCGATCAGCTACGCGGCTGGGCGGTGCTGGTGATGATCGAGGTTCATGTCGTCAACACCTGGCTGGGTCCGGCGCCGCTTGTGCCGCCCCCGCGGCTGAACTTTTTGAACGGCCTGGTGGCCCCAAGCTTCTTGCTGTGCGCGGGCTTTTCGTTGGTCTTGTCGACCTTCGCCCCCGACGGGAGGCTGCGTCCGTTTGGATCGCACACTCTTCGCCGCCTGGGCTTCATCTTGCTGTGCGCGTACCTGCTGCACGCCCCGGGCTTGACGCTGGTCGACTGGACGCTGCTCGGCACCGATCGCAAGTACCGCGGCCTGTTTCAGATCGATGTCTTGCAGTGCGTCGTGTATTCGCTTTTGATCCTGCACGGCCTGGCTCGCTTGCTGCGCACGCCGCTGCGCTTGGGCATCGCGTCGCTGTCTTTGGCGCTGGCAGTCTTGGCGGTGTCGTCGCGCGCGTGGGCATCCGGCCTAGCACTGCACATTCCGCTGCCGTTTTCTGGCATGGTCAGCGGACTGGCCATCCCGCCGGGTCCCGACGGAGTCGCATCGCTGTTTCCACTGCTGCCATGGCTTGCCTTCCCGGCTGTGGGCACGGCGCTTGGCACGTGGTATTTCCATGCGCGCATCGCCCTGCCAGCTGCAGCGAAGGCCCCGCAGTCCGCGCCATCCGACGGGAAACCACCCGCTGTGCAGGCGCGGCAAAGCGAAGTGATGTTTCTCTTGATCCTGATCGCGTGCACCGTGCCGGCCATCTTGTGGGGCCGCAGCGTCGCCGATACCTGGCTGGCCCAGCGCGGCTATCCGACGGATCTTCTGGGTGCCTTGCACAACACCAGCCTGCCGAGCTTTGCCGAACGCGCGGGCTGGGTCTGCTTGCTGGGCGGGATCTTGGGGCTGCTGTCACGCGTCGGGCTGCGCTCGCAGATCATGGCCACGCTGTCCAGCGAGTCGCTGCTGGTCTATCTGTTCCACCTGTTCTTCATCTATGCCGTGCTGCGCGCCGGTCCGATCGAGCGGGCGCTGGGCATCGAGCCTCTGTCGCAGGGACCGCTGCCGACGGTCGTCCTGTGTGCCGCGGTCATGTCGATCAGCGTCGCCGTCGGGATGTTCTGGGCCAAGGTCCGAAAAGATCCGCCACGCGCCGATCGCCTGCGCGGTCTTTTCGCCCGCATCCTGCTTGCGTACTTTCTGCTGGGCGGCTGGACCGCGGTCTACAAGTACTGGCGCTTTCCGGAAAAGGCGCAGAAGCCGTACTACATGCTCAAGTGGCTGCGCACCTCGCCCGCTCCGAGCCCGCTGAGCACACCGATCTCTTCGCTCGCGCCAACCCCTGCGACCACGCCGACCACACCGTAGCTACGCGGCCACGCGCGTCGCGTCGATCTAGCGTGTGCAGTGCATGCGTCGCTGCGCCGGCAACGCGGCCAGTGCCTCGGCTCGACGTCGCTGCATCGCGGGTCCCTGCCACAGCGCAAGCAAGGGCTCGCTCGCCAGGTTGCCGATGGCGGGCTGCCCATAGTCACCGGGATGCACGGTGCCATCCGGATCGATGCAGGCTTGTTCCCAGTCGCTGCGACAAGAATGAAAGTGCGCGCGGTTGGCAAAGTCATCGGCCGCGCGAAACGCGCAGGCTGCGCAGCCCTGATCCGCCCACTGGCCGTGGTCTGCTTCCGTCGAGCCAGCTGCAGCCGATGCGGCGATGTGCTCTTCCGAAAGCGCGCACGGACAGCGCGCTTCATCCTGCAGGTGATCTACCAGCACGACGCGACCACGCAGCGCTTGGCGCACCTCGGCCACGACAGCGCGAGCCCGGCGACCGTGCGGAACCAGCAGTTCTTCGACGGAAACCAGGCTGGTCGGGAACATCTCTTCAAGCTTCAGCCAGTCGATGCCGAGATCGGCCAAGCGATCGGCCAGGGCCGCAAGTTCGTGCTGGTTGTCCTGTGTCAGCACCAGCGACACACCGACACGCAGGTTGGCACCGCGACGGGAACGCAGATCGATCAGGCCGCGCAGGTTGTGCAGGATGCGATCGAAGTCGGCTCCAACCCGCAGGCGATCGTTGGTCTGCGCGCTGCCCCCATCCAGCGAGATCGACAGGCTGTTCACTCCGTGATCAATCAGTCGATCGGCCATGGCCTGTGACAGCAGCATGCCGTTGCTAAGCAGGTGCACATCGCAGCGCCGCCCGGCCCGCGCGCGCTGGATCTGCGTCAACACATCGAAGAAGATCGGCGCCATCAGGCTTTCGCCGCCGTGCACAAACGCGATGTATTCTGCGACGGAAAACGCGGGGGTAAGCGCATCCAGAAGCCAGGGCTGCAGCGTCCGCGCGCGGCCGTCTTGCGTGCGCTGCGGAGCATCGGTGATGCAGTGCAGGCAGCGCAGGTTGCAGCGCTCGGTCACGGTGACGTACAGGTGGCTTGGCAGAAACAAGCCTTGGGTCTGCCCGTGGCGAAATGCCGCCGCGCTGATCGCGCGATTCTGATCGGCCAGCTGTCCCCAAAGTTCCGTCGCTGCGGCTGGCGCATGGCGAGCCACAACGGCCGCGCTCCATGAACCCAGGACAAGGCGAGGTGGCGAGTCTTCAGAGGACCGAAGCTGGGCATCGCCGCATGAGCACAGCAAGGTCGCAGCGCTGGGCGCATCGGGCGAAAGAAGAAACGGCTCTGGCTCGCTTCCACCTGCATCTGCTGCTGCATCGGCATCGCGACCGTGTCGGGCATAGACTTCGACGATCTGATCGCCGTCTCGTCGACGAAGGCCAAGCACCGTGGGCGCATCGGGCAGCGTGAAGAATTCTTCCTGACCGCGAAACAGGGCAGGCAGACTGCGGCGCAGGCGCAGCAGATCGCGGACCAGCCGCAGCGTCGAAGGATCCCCGCCGTTTGGAGCAGCCGATTCGATCGCAGGAAACGGCAGGCGATCCGGCCAGGCATCATCGAAGTCGCGGGCATGGGCCGCCGGTTCATCCGACGTCGACGGAGACGGCGCGTGCAAGCCCAGCTCATCGCCATACAGCAAGGCCGGCACCGGTGCCTGCAGCAGCGTAAGAACCAAGCCAAGCTGCGCGCGCCGACGGTCCTGCAGACGAGACCACAAGCGAGGCTGGTCATGAGTGGCGGTGAACACCAGCGCGGTCTGAGGCGCACCGCGCGCCACCTGAGATCGCGACAGGGCCGCGGCCGCAGCGTGCGTCGCTTCGGATGCACTTCGCCGTGCTTCTTGGCGATTTTCCGTCGAGCCATCGAGCCAAGCCAGCAGGGCCCGCTGCGGTGCAAAGTCGGTGACGGCATCCAGCGGCGTCGGCGCAAAGCGATAGACGTTGTCGGTCGTCACTTCGCCCAGCAGCAGCGCGTCGCGTCCTACCGCGTCTCGCAGTCGATGCAGCAGCACGGGA
>JAYRFD010000497.1:0-4365 GCA_041908565.1 Polyangia bacterium
AACTGCCAGCCACGGGCCGCTTTTTCGATGCACTTCTCGGCGTCGGCGTTTCCTCGCGACGACTCGACGATGCTGGACTCTGCTACGGTGCCGTCCGGCACGACCACAAAGCGCACCTGCACCTTGCCGCTGAGGCTGGGCGTCTTTTCAAGCTGCGTGTCATCGCAGCGCTTCACTTCCTGAATGTGCTGGCGGACGACGCAGTCGGTCAGCATGCGGCGAGCCTGCGTGCGCGCCAGCAGCGCCTCGGGGGAATCCAAGAAGTCGTCTTGCGCTTCGTCATCGGGCTGGCCTGCCGCTTCTCGACCCGTGCGTCGGCTGTCGCCGCGGAACCGCATGCAAACCAAATTGCACAGCACTTGGGCCAGCCACGGTCGCAGCGGTCGCCCCGGATCAGGAGGGCTGCGCAGCACCGACAGAAACGCCTCTTGCGTCAGGTCATCGGCCGCCGCGTCATCGTGGACCAGGCGGGTGGCCAAGTGGCGCGCCCAGCGCGACTGTTCAAGCAATGCAGACAGGACCGGTTCCGATAGGGGAGGCAGCATTCGAAAGTGCCTTTCACCATCCATATGCCGCCGGCAGAAAAAGTGTTGGCGGTCTTGGCGCAGAGTCGTCGATTTGCGTGGCGGCCACCTGGCAGTCCCGACGGAAATGCTGGACGTAACGGGCCTGGGCCACATCCCCTGGCGCGCCGTCCATCACGCGAACTTTCATGACCACTTCAATAGGTGAGTCAGGCTGGGCGTTGCGCTTGCGGCAAAGAATCCCGTCGGTCCGCCCGAATATAGAGCGGGACCGAAAACGATCGACGTCTGCTTGTCCGGGTGGATGGCGACTAGGCGGGGCAGGTGGTGGCGGCGGTGATTTCCGCTTGCAGCTCGGGCACTTGCTCGATCAGGTCCAGGAACAGGCGCTGTTCCACGCTGCCTTGTGGGTAGGCGTTCATCAGTGCGACGACATCGACTCCCGCGGCCTGCACGGCGGACAAGATGCGCTGCGGCCCGCCCTGCATGTTGGCGGCCATCAGCGCATCCAGCGCCTTGCCCTCGTTGATGTCGTTCCACAGGATGCCGGCCACCCGTTCGTTGAAGGCATCGCCCAGCGCGCGGTCGACGTTCGCCGGATCCTGACCGGCAAGCTGTTCCGCGTTGTCCTGCTGCCAGTCGAAGTGGATGCCCTGCTGAATCACGTCGTAGACGCCGGCGTTGTCTTTGAAGCGATCCGTGAACTCGACGAACTCCATCGCCCCTGATCGATAGTCGTGTCCGGCTTCTTCGTTGGCGTCGGCCATGAACTGCGTCAGCGTGTTGGCGCGATCGACGGGATTTTCGATCAGCGAGATCGCAGCCAGCGATTCAAACGAGCTACGCTGCCCCGTGCCATCTTCGGCCCCGCTGGTCTGATCCAGCAGCGCGATAAATAGCTGCTGCTGATCCGGAGGAAGCGCTTGGAACGCCTGCGGCGATGTGACGTTCTGGAAGGCCGCCGCCGCTGCCTTCATCGCCTCTTCCGGTGTGCTGCCAAAAGCCTGCATCGCGCGCTGCGTTGCGGTTGGCTGCCCGTCGGGGCCCGTCACATACGGGTTCAGCTGATCGTTGATCCACCCTTGGCGATCGGATTCGCGGCCCTGCGCGTACAGAGCCTTGGTGTTGTCATCGACATTCGGGTCCAGCCAGTACTTGTCACCGCCGACGAACTGCGTGACGCGCGTGCCCATGTCCTGCCACATGGCCGCCGTCTTCGGATCGGACATGTCGGTCAGCGCCGCGGTCATAGTGTTCCACTGCGCCGGGTTCATCGTCACTTCCAGCGTGCCGCGCATGTTGAAGCGATAGTTGGGATCGTCCAAGACGTAGTCGGGCACATCGCGATTGCGAACGCTCTTTAGGACGTCGGCGTTGTCGGACAGCAGCACGTTGTCGTTTGACACCATGCCGAACATCGCCGCGTTGGGATCGACGCCGTTGTTGGCAGTGCCGGTGAACGAATCAACCAAGCTGCCCAGGAAGTAGTTGCGTTCGTTGTACGTGTAGCCGTG
Source organism: Polyangia bacterium (assembly GCA_041908565.1). GTDB lineage: Bacteria > Myxococcota_A > Polyangia > Palsa-1104 > JAEUJZ01 > JAEUJZ01. The sequence continues at coordinate 2,039 of JAYRFD010000497.1, forward strand.
CTCGACGCCGTAGTTGGTGACGCGCTGCTGTTCGGTCCAGGTGCGCTGGCTGTTCGCCACCTGCGTCCCACCCACCGACATGGTGTTGCCGTTCTGTTCGGAATCGGTTTCGCTGCGAATCATCACGCCCGGAACATTGGGCTGGTTTTCGGGGCTGTACGTCTGTTCCCACTGCTGGTTTAGGACCGCGCGATTGGTCTCGATGGTCTGCTGCGCGGTGTCCAGCTGACCGTATAGCTGGATAAGATCCTGGCGAATGCGCTGCGCTTCGGTCGGCGACAGGTTCGGATCTTCCAGACGCGCCCGCTGAGCATCGATCGTCGACGTCAGCGGCCCCACCTGCTGATACGCCGATTCGAAGGCGGCATAGGTCTCGGGCATGCCGGCGCCGGTCAGGTGGTTGGCGCCAGGCATAAGGCCCGTGCTCAGCATCATCTGCACCGCGTTGTACGCCTCGGGATTGGCGGGCTTGCCATCGGCGCCCATCTGCAGAGCAGCCGGATCGATCTCGATCTGGTACTGGTGCGTCTTGTCGTTGGTGGCGCCGAAGTCGATGCCGACGCCCATAAACGCCGCGCCAAGCTGCTGGCTGCTGCCGCTTTGACTGGCGATGTTGACGACGATGCGGTCGGACTGGGTTGGGTTGCCGTTCACGTCGACGGTATCGCGAGGGCCACGGACAATCGTGACCTCGTGCGCGCTGGTCTGGCCGCCACCGGCGGACAGCGATGCCACGCCGCCGACGGGAACGCTGCCGCCGACGCTCCATCCGTTGTAGCTGGTGGTGCGGACGCCTTGGCCCGACTGCAGAAGCAATAGTTCTTCGACGCTGACCCCGTCCTGATAAGTCGCCAAACGCGACTCTTGCGCGGTCTGGAAATCGGCCTTTTCCTGCGGCGTCATCTGGTCCCAGCCCTTGGGCAGAAGACCGGCAGAGCTCAGCACCTCGACTGTGTTGCCGCTGTTCATGGCGCCGCTGACGCCGATGCCGCGGAAGCTGGCGCTGGCCGACAGATCGACTTGGTTGCGCTGCACCGTCGACACATAGCTGCCGCCCAGCATGCTGGCAGTCAGGTCGCCTGCGTGATCATCGGTCTTCACTTCGCCCGCGGTGACGTTGAAGCCGCCGCTGATCGCGAAGTTGCCGCGCTTCACCGACGCCGATACGCCCGCACTGTTCTGCCCAAGCGTGACGTTGCCGCCAACGGTTGTGCCATCGGTGGTCACCGATCCACCGCCGGTCACCGTGCCCGTTTCGGTGTTGATGGTGCCGTTGACTGACATGCCGTGTGTGTTGGCATTGGCGTCGGTGGTGCTGGTGCTGTAGTTGCCGCCGGCAGTGTGGGGGCCCAGTTCAACGCCGCCGCTGGTCGTGGAACTCGACGTCTGATTCTGGCCGTTTTCGCCGGTCGTGGTCAGGCTGCTGGTGCTGCTGCCACCGACGGTAACCGATTCATTCTTGCTGTTGTATCCAACCGAGGTCGACGTGGTATCGCTGCTGCCGGTGCCGTCGCTGTTCTTCACCGAATCGGTCTGCGTACCGGTCAGCGTCGTGCCGTTTGGGCCCACCGCAACGCTGCCGGTGTTGCCCTGCGTTGCGCTGGTGCCATCGGTGTTGGTCGTGGTGTTGCTTTGCCCGCTTGAAACCGTGACGTTGCTGCCATTGACCGCCACGCTGTTGGTGGTCTGGTTGCTGGTTCCGCTGCCGTCGGCGTTGGTCGTCGCCTGCGTCTGCTGACCACTTACCGTCGTCGTGCCCTTGTTGTTGTTGGCCGAAACGCTGGTTGTGTCGGTCGCCGTGTTGCCCTGGCCATCCGGCGTTGTTGTGGTCGATGCGATGGTGCCGGTGGTGCCGTTCTTGCCTCCGCTGTTTAGGCTGCCGGTGACCTGCGTGTTCGACGTGCCTGCCGCCTGATCCGCAGGCGGCGCTTGTCCCGCCAAGGTGGTGGTCTGCGTCGTCCCGGGTCCCGTCGCTGGAACTCCAGGAATCACCGGGCGCGTCGGCCCATCCGGCGTCGTCAGAAACGGGCTGACCCCGGCGCCATACATCGACGCAAACGGCGACAAAGCCGCGCTGTACGAAGTCCAGCTAGGTGCCGTGCTGTTCTGCGTCGGAAGCTGCGGCCCTTGAACTGGACCCTGTATTGGCGCCGCCGGCACCGTGCACATCCCCCCGGCTGGAGCCACCGGCTTGATGCTGGCTGCGAAGGGATTCAGAGCGTTCTTTCCATCCTGGATTGGCATCGACACGTCCCCCGTCTTCGAATTTTCGGCGACCGACCGACGCGGTTGTGCTGAAAGTGCGACGGAGGCAGCCGGTCAGGCTG
>JAYRFD010000498.1:0-1699 GCA_041908565.1 Polyangia bacterium
CGTATTCGAGTCGCGATGAGAGGATCGTCGCTGGTACGCTAGCCCTTTAGGTAGAACGTCGAGAAGGCAGTGCCCAGTAATGCTCACTTACAGCAGAGGAGACCGTCGGTAGGCGTCGCGTCGGATACATTGGTGAGTGGATGAGCCGCGACGCCCGTGTCACAATCCCACGCCCCCACGCAGTCCAGCACCCGGTTGAACCCTGCGCACCCCGGCGCTGTCGCGTCGTACGTGTAGCTCTGCAATTTGCCGCATCCAAAGAACAGCCGCACCGGGTTCGCTCCATCGGACGCCTGACACAGCGCGTCCTTGGGCTGCACGACGACGATGCGAGCGCCAGGCAACTCCAATACGAAGAAGCCGGACAGGCTGTTGCACTTGGGCATCGACTTCTGATCAGGGGCGCTGCCCCCGCGGGAGATGGTGCTGCCAACGAGGCGTCGGGCCACGGCCAGGCAGACGGCAAAGCACATTAACGATCGTCGCGTTCGCGTTCGGTTCTTGACGATCCGCTCGGTTGCGTCGCCCAGACGTAGTATCGCGCCCCCCAAGAGGGGTCAAGAGGCGACCTACGCAGGTCTACCCGTACCCCCTGCGCGCGTCGGTGACGTGTATGGAAGGTGTTAGATCGTTGCCGTGGCGCCGTGGGGAATCTTCGAGCTCTACTGCGTGGCGCATGAGTTGACTGAGCGAGTCTTGATCGTGCCGTGGCGCGACGGCGGTGCCTTCTACTCGGCGAGGACGATGCCGCGTCGAGCCCACCGCATCAGTGCGTGGGCCCACAAGTATGGACCGAAGCTCAGCACGGCAAGGCCGCACACGATCGCACTGACTCCGCGCACTGCCAGCGATAGCGCCACGTTCGCCATCAGTGATCCTGGAAGCGCGATCAGCAGAGCGACCAACAACATGCGGGACCAGCTTGCAGGCTGAGCGGCGGCCAGGGCAGCGAGCGGTGGAGTGATGGGTTCCGGCTGCGGGTTCGAGGTTGGGTTCATGGTTTGTGTCCTTTTCTCGACTACGGGTTGTGAAGCTGCGCCCGCCGCGAGCGCGGTAAGGCAATCCAGATGTCGTCGGCGCGAAAGAAGCAGGACGGCGGCAGCAAGCGAGATCGCCGCCAGCGCCGCGAAGTAGAGGTGGTGCGGCAAGCGGTCCCAGCACAGGCCAAGGAGACCAGCCAAGCCATTGCCGATCGCCGAGCCTACAAACCACAGCCCCACGGCCTGCGCTGCCTTGTGTTTCGGCGCGAGCTGCGTCAGCAGCGACACACCAAGCGGCGCAAGCAGCACTTCGGCGAGCGACAGGAGCAGGTAGCAGCCGACGAGCCAGGCACCGCTGACGCGACCGAGATCGCCGCCGCGAAGCCCTGCCAGGGCCATGAGCGCAAAGGCCCCTGCCGTAGCCACATAGCCCCAGATCATCAGAGTAGTTACCGACGGTACGTGCCCGGTCTTTCGTCCGTGTAGTGCGAGGAACGCCGGCAACATGGCAAGCACAAAGATGCCGTGCAGCGAAGCAAAGTGACCGGGGCCGATCGATATCGTGTGGCCCAGCAGGGTCACGCTTGGCGTGGTGTTCATCGCAGCGAACACCGTCAGCGAACTCCCGGCTTGCTGCGCCGTCAGCCAGAAGATCACCGCCACCCCTGACAGCAACCAAACCGCCTGCATGTTCGCTGCACCCGATGAGCGGGCGATCC
>JAYRFD010000499.1:0-1510 GCA_041908565.1 Polyangia bacterium
AAACAGCCCCCACAGCCCACGGGGACGCGGAGCCGTCAGCACCACGCTGGCCGCAGCCGACCAGTCGCCGTGGCGCACTTCGTAGTCGGGGATCTGCGGCTGTTCTCGGTTGCCGAACGAGTTCTGATGCACAAACGGCGTGTGCGAGATATCCAGCCCGTTTTCGACAACGCGTGAGTAGTGCGCGTTCCACATGTAGTCGCCGTAAAGCGGGCGCCAGTCGGGGCTGCCAAACTCGGGCAGCGCGGGGATCGGTGGGCGCTCGGCGGAGGGCAGATCGCCCAGAAAGACCCAGACGAAGCCGTAGCGCTCTTCCACCGGATAGGCATCGATGCGGGCCCGCTTGGGCACCGGCAGCGAAGGCGGGGACGCCGGGATCTCGACGCAGGTGCCGTCGGGGCGGAACTTCCAGCCGTGGTACGGGCAGCGCAGGCAGTCGTGTTCGCCCTGGGGATCCCCTTTGGCGACGCCCTCGGGGGGCTCGGCGGTGCCCAGCGCTTCGACCGAGCCATCGGAAAGCGAGCCGCCACGGTGGATGCACAGGTTGGAAACGGCCGCGACCCGGCCAGCCCGCGTGCGATACAGCGCCAGGTCTTGGCCCAGCACGCGCACCTTGGTGGGGCTCCTGCCAACTGCGGTCGATAGCTCGACGGCGTACCAGAAGTTCTTGAGCATCCCGGGTCTTCCTTCTTCGGTCTTCCGTATGGCCAAGAGGCGCGAAAGTCAGATGCCGCGTGCACGGCTGCCTCGTCAATGCGTCGCGTCCCCCGTTGTCCTTGGCCACAGCGTAAAAGCCTGTACGCGCTTGGGGGCTCTGTTATAAGAGCCCGCAAGATGCCTCGCCGCCCAGGAAATTCAGCGCCCGACCCGCGCGCGATCCTCGATGACCTGTTTGCGCATCCGCCCGTCAGCCGGGCGGAACTGGAACAGCGTCTGGATCGGATCAGTCCGGCGGATCTGCGTCGTCTGCTGATCGATCGCATGGTGCGCGGCCGCCTGCGCGAATCGGACAGCGATCTGATGGTCAGTCTGTTTCACATCGTCGGTGTGGGGCGTGACTGCGAGGTCCTGGTCGATGCCGTGGCGGACGCGCGTCGCGAACGCCATGTGCGGGCCTGCGCGCTGGCCGTGCTTCTGGCCGCCGATCCGACGTACAGCGAGCGCCTGCGCAAAGTGGTCCCATCCGACGATCTGCTGTCTCTGGTCGCCGAGCCGCTGGCGCAGTTCATCTTCCACGCCGAGGCCAATCCCGAGGAAGGCGATGCCCTGGTGGCCGCGCTGGAGTCGGTGCCGGTCGAGATGCTACCGCCTCTGTTTCAGCAGCTTGAGCATCGTCGACGATCCGGCGGCGTGCCGGCTGCCGTGGCCTATGAACGGGTGCTGCGGCGGGCCGAGCTTTCGGCCCTGCACACCGACATCCTGAACACGCTGACCGAAGAGGGCGGTCGCGATGCCATGCAGCTTTTAGAGACGCTGCGCGGCGAAGCGGGCGATGCCGCCCGGCACCGCC
>JAYRFD010000500.1:0-8926 GCA_041908565.1 Polyangia bacterium
AGAGGTTGTCTGGCGCCTCGATAGCGTTGTAGATGTTCTGGAGTTTGTGGAAGAGACAACGCTGCTGTTCAGCATCGAAGTGAACCATACGTAAGGCAGAACAGAGGCCGCTGCCGCCATCATGGATGATCAATTGCAAGCCATTGGATCCGCGAATACCCTGTTCTTCCAGCGAACCGAGGAAAGTGACCCAGGCTTCGGCCTCCTCGTTCTCGCCTAATTGCCAGTCCAGGATTTCGCAGCGGTCTTCGTCGGGCCAGATCCCCATAGCAATGAAGATGGGACGCTTCGCTCGCCCTTTGATCGCACGGCGTCGGCCTTTCCTGTCAAGCTTGTAGTGGCCGTTGGGCCGCAATTGGGTGGCCCAAATAGCGTCCACCGATAGGATAGGCGGTACATCTTTCGGGTCTCTAGCCGGATTCAGCGCTTTCAGACGGTGTAAACGGTCGGTCAACGTGCTGAGCGCTAGAGGCCCCAGATGCAGATGAGCTAGCTCTGACTGCATTTGGCGCACACTGAGACCTAGTTTGCCCCAGCGCTGGACTTGCTCATCGACCTCATCACCCAGCCGCTGATAGGGACGCAGGATGCCACCGAAGTCCACCGTCGGAGCAGTCGGTTCAGCAGGCTCAGCAGCCTGCGCGGCAGCACCAAACAGACACAGCGCGATCGCAAGCAGCCGACTCGACGGCCCGGACCAAGAGGACTCTCGCTGCTGCTTAGGCTGTGACATGGGCGACTCCGCGCTGCACGCAGATTATTTTACGACGGTACAGGGGTCAAATGATACCGTTGAGCCCGATCTTTCGGGGAACCTCCGTGAACATCACGACAAGTCCGCCTCACACGCCGGGACCGAGCGGCCCCGGACAGTAGCAAGGTCGCGGCGCATCCCATGTTCGACTGGGGGATCTCCGCCGGAGCGCTGTGGTTGGCTCCGCTTTTGGGTGGCGCGGTCGACCGCCCGTACGCGCTGCTTGTCGTCACCCTGTGTGCCGTCGCTGCGGCAGCCCGATTGCGCACGACAGCGGCGGCCCCGTCGACATCGTATGCCGGACTTGGGCTGGCACTGGCCCTGGGCCTGTGCTTCGTGCAGCTTGTGCCCCTGCCGCCGTCGCTGCGTGCCTGGCTGGCGCCGGGCAGCGATGCCGACCTGCGACAGATCCTGCACGGTCTGACGAAGCCTGGGACCTGGCTGCCCCTGTCGCTGGATGCTCCCAGCACGCTGAACGAAGCCGCCTGCTTGGCTGGCATGCTGTGCTTGCTTCTGACGCTGCCTGCTCCGCCGGAAAGCCCTTCCCAGCACGACCCATCCCCCGACAGGGAAACCCGATCACAAGACCGGAAAAACAGCATGGCGCTGGCTGTTCTGGCCGCAGCAGCGACGGTGGCGGGCCTGGGACTTCTGGCTGCGCTGGGTGTCGCGCTGCCATCGCCCGTCGGGGTGCCCGGACAAGGCACGACGCGAGCGCTGCTGCCGGCCGGCCTGCACAACGCCAACCACATGGCTGCGCTCTGCGGCATGGGGGCGCTTTTGGCACTGGCGTGGCCACCGCTGCAGTCGCTGCCGTGGACCCACCCGCAGGCCGTGCTTTCGCGGCTGCTGTGGGTCCTGTGCAATGTTGCCCTCGTCGGGACGCTGTCGCGGGCCGGCATCCTGTCCTGGGGCATCGCGCAAGCGCTGCTGGTCGTGCTGCTGTCACGGCATGGCACCCAGGATGCGGACCCCGCGCGAAGGAACCGGCGCTCGCACCTGCTGTGGCTGGTTTTTTTTGCCCTGGCCCTGCTGCTGCTTTACAGCCTGCTTCCCGACGGAGCCACGCAGCGCCTGACCAGTCGCTTCAGCCTGCATGAACTGCGCAGCATCCACCAGCCCGGCAGCAAGGTCGTCGCGTGGCTGGAAGCCCTGCCCATCCTGCGCGGCCACCTGATCTTGGGAATCGGCCACGGTGCTGGCGAAAACATCTTCCAGCACAGCCAGTCGCTGGCGGGGCGCATGCGCTTTGTGTACCTGGAAAACCAGTGGCTGCAGCTGATCTTCGACTTTGGCGTCGCCGGCGGCGTGCCTTTGCTTACGATGCTGGCGCTGTTCGCGCGGGATGCGCTGCGTCAGCGAAGCGGGCGCGATCCGCTGTGGCTGGCAGCCGGGCTTGGGCTGGCAGCGCTCGCCGTCCACAACCTGTTCGACTTCAACGCGGCCGTCCTGGGCGTCAGCCTGCCGGCCCTGGTCTTGGTGTCCATCGTCGAGGTGCGCCGCTTCGCCCTGCCCCGCCGATCGATGTGGGCGCTGGTTGCGGTCACGCTGATCTTGGTCTTGTTCGCGTTCCGTTTTTCCGCATCCCACGACGAAGAAGGGGCGACGATCCGGCAGCTAGCCAGCCGCCCCGAAACTCCGCTGCCCGTGCTGATCCAGCAGGGTGAAGGCGCGATGCGGCGGCATCCCTTTGACTCGCACATCCCTGCGCTCGTCGCTGCGCGCCTGGTGCAAGGGGACCATCCAGATGCCCGCACGTGGCTGAATCGAGCGCTGCTGGCCAATCCACGCGACACGCTGGCTCTGCAGGAAACCGCGCGCCTGCTGGCCAAGCGTGGCCACACCGACGATGCCCTGCTGTTCCTGCGACAAGCCATCCAGCACGGAGACGACGCGGACCGCCGCCGCAGCCTGCGCCTGCTAAGCGAGCTAGCGACCGATGCCCAAGCGATACGAACCGCCCTGCCCTTGCCGTCGGATGTCGATGCGCTGCTGGATGAAGCAGGTGCGCTGCCGACCCCGCGCTGGACGCTGATTGCTGATGTGGCCCGGGCTGCTCTCGACGAAGATCCGCATCGATCGCGGGCGGCGTATTGGCTGGGGCGAAGTGCGCTGACCGCGCGCGATGGATGGGCGGCGCGTCAGGCGCTGTCTGCTTTGCTGGCCTCACCGACGGATCTGCCCGTGCTGGTGGTCGCTGATCTGATTGATCTTCTGGGGCAGCTTGGGCCGATTCCCGACGCGGACCGCCTGGCTCGCGACGCGCTTCGCCGATCCAGAGCGCCAGAGTGGCTGCTAGCCCTTGCCACCCTTGATCTGCGCAAGTCGCCCGCCGATCGCAGCGACGCGCGGACCTTGCTGCGCGAAGTGCTGGATCGACTGGATCGCTCTGGGGAAGGCATCGCACGCTCGCTTGTGGCCCGCGCCCATGAACTTTTGGCCGATGTCGAAGAAGGCGATGGCAACGTGAACTTGGCCCTGTCGCATCGCCAATCGGCCGCTGCGCTGCGCACCGACGCAAGCCCAGCGCCATAGGGCGCAGCGACGTCAATCAGAGTCTGTGGACCGCATCACAGGACCGCTTTCTGAGCGGCATCCGCAGACTGCTTCGCCGCGCGCTAGGTGCTAAGTGGCGAAAGTAACTCGACGCAAAGCGCGCCCAGTTCATCCACGTTGTATCCGCCTTCCAGGACCACGACGGTGGGCAGATGCAGCGCAGCCAAGCGACCGCCAATCTGCGCCAGCCCCCGACGGCTGATGGCAAACCGCCCCACCGGATCGCCGCGATACAGATCCAGCCCGGCCGACACCACCAGTGCCGCCGGCGCATGCCCGCCCAGCCAAGCCAGTCCGGCATCCAGCGCCGACAGATATCCGGCGTCGTCGATGCCCAGGGGCAGCGGCAGGTTGCGATGAAAGCCCAAGCCCGGCCCGACGCCTTGTTCGTCGGCGTGGCCGAAAAAGAACGGATACTCGTGCGCAGGGTCGGCATGCAGGGACAGCGTCACGACATCGGCGCGGTCGTAAAACAGGTCCTGCGTACCGTGGCCTGCGTGATAGTCGATGTCGACGATGGCGACGCGCGCTCCCACCGCTGACCGCAAGACCTGAGCCGCCACGCCCGCATTGTTCAGGTAACAGAAGCCGCCTGCGAAGTCCCGTCCCGCGTGATGTCCAGGTGGACGACAAATCGCAAAGGCGGACCGTCCACTGTCCAGTGCAGCCTGCGCCGCAGCGATGGCACAACCGGCAGAGTCCAGCGCCGCCGTCCACGTCCCCGCCAGCAGCGGAGCGGCCTGATCCAAGATGTAATACCCCGCGCGCGCGAACACCGACTGCAGCGATGCCGCCCGGCCCGACAGCGGTCGCCGGGGCGATGACAGCGCCGGCAGAAGCGGTCCAACGGATGCCCAGCCAAGCTGTGCCCCTGCCTGCTGCCAGTCGGAAAAACCGTGGCGCAAGAAGTCCAGATAGTCGGGGCTGTGAAGCTGGGTCAGCAGCGACGAGTCCCATGCCGGCGCGGGCCGAGGCTGCGCGAGACCGCTCGATCGCAGCGCCTGCAGCACGCGATCGACTCTGTCGGGGACATCGCTGTAGGGCACCTGCTGTCCGCCCTCGATGACTTCGAAGTCAGGCTGGTGCTGCATCGTGGCCGTCGGGAAGAACGCATCCATGGCCGACCTAGCATGCATCAGCCGAACGCCATCGCAGCGGCAAAGCGTGCACAGTCGCCCGATCAGACGACCCGAATCGCGCGCCCATCCGCGCGCCTGATCAAGCCGCCGATCAGCCTGCAGCCCGGTTGCCACCCGACGCTGATATAGTGCAAGACACCATGCACACCAACAGCCCGATTCTGGCCACCGCCGTGGCGCTTGTCGCTTGGACCTTTGTGATGTGGATGTGGATGTACGCGACCCGCATCCCGGCCATCCTGCGCGCCAAGATGCGCATGGATCCGCGCGCTCCTCGCGGTGAACAGATGGCAACGCTGCCGCCCGAGGTCCGCTGGAAAGCCGACAACTACAACCACCTGATGGAAATGCCGACGCTGTTTTACGCCGTGGTCGTGGTGTTGGCGCTGGTCGGACGCGATCGCGGGATCGATCTGGGGCTGGCCTGGACCTACGTCGGCCTGCGCGTGGTGCACAGCCTGCTGCAAGCGCTGATCAACAAGATCGAGCTTCGCTTCGCGCTGTTTCTGCTTTCGTCGCTGGTTCTTCTGGCGATGACGGTGCGGGCGGGCCTGGCCTTTGTGTAAAGGCCACGAGGGGGCGGAAAAAACCGACGCTGCGGGCCGCTGCTACTGGATGTAGATGCGACCGGGCGCGCCGCTGAGGCCCGGCTTGGCGTGGCAGGATGCGCAGTTGCCGCTGGACTGAGCGCCGGCCATTTCCAGGGTGGTCTTGCCAGTGGCCTTGACGCGCGCCTTCAGCGGGAACATGACGGGATCGTGGCTGTAGAAGTTGCCGACCGCGTTGGTGGTCAGCGTCATCTGGACCGAGCCGTCCATCTTCAAGATCTCGACGGTGGCGTTGGCCACGCCGCCGCTGTTGCAGCTGCCCGTCGGGTTGGAATACACGGTGCCTGCGACGGTGAAGATGTGCTCAGCAGCCTGGCCGCCAGCCTTGTGGCAGTTGCCGCAGGCCCGACCCGGCAGCATGGTGGCGCCGGCGACAAGCTGATCGGCCGTCGCCGTTTCACAGCCCGCCACAGCATTCGCCGCAACCGGATCAATCCCGCCTCCGCAGCCCGCAAGCGGAGACACCACAGCAGCCAGTAGGAACGCGATCGAGAACGACTTCAGCTTGTTTGCAGCCACGTTGTTTTCCTCCAAGTTCGACAAGTTCGATGGGTAGTCCGAAGGCACTGCCAGCTTGCGCTGTGCTTGCCGCCGGCCGCGCCGCCCTCGCTGTCATCGGTATCAAGAGAGCCGCGCCAAGTCTCAGCAGCCAAGCAGGGCTGCATCTTACTTTCATCGCCCAAAGAAGTGTGCATAACGTGCGTCATGCTCACGATTGCCTCTGATCCAAAGCACTTGGCGACGCGCACGGCGGCACGGTCGGGACGCCGCCTGTACCGTCTGCAAGCCCTGCTGTTGTCGCTTTCCCTGGTCGCCTGCGCGGGTCCGATGATGGGCCCCGATCCCATGGCTCCGATGCCGCCCGGCTCTGACGATCCCAGCCTAAGCCCCAGCAATCCGCTGGTCGCTGCTCGCCCGTATGAGTCGCGCGTGCCGGCCAGTTACGACAAGAACCGACCGACGCCGCTGGTCATCTTGCTGCACGGCTTTGGCGCCAGCGGCCTGACCCAAGAGCTGTATTTTGGCCTGGGCGACCTGCTGTCGCAGACCGGCTTTCTGTACGCCTTTCCCGACGGTACTGTGAACAAGGATCGCAAGCAGTTCTGGAACGCCACCGAGCTGTGCTGCGACTTTGAAAAGACCGGCGTCGACGATGTCGCGTACATCACGGCCGTCATCGATGACATGAAGGCGCACTTCAACGTCGATCCAGCCCGCGTCTATTTGATCGGACACTCGAACGGCGGCTTCATGTCGCATCGCTTCGCCTGCGATCGCGCGGATCGCGTAGCGGCGATCATCAGCTTGGCCGGCGCCAACTGGAAGGATCCGGCGCGCTGCCAGCCATCGCAGCCCGTGGCGGTGCTGCAGGTGCACGGCGACCAGGATGATCAGGTGCCCGTTGGCGGCGGCGGCCTTTTGCCCTCAGCCGACGAGACGACGTCGGGCTGGGCCAGCAAGAACGGCTGCCAAGCCATGCCCCAAAAGACGCCCGGTGCCTTTGATCTGGAAGCCAACATCGACGGCAAAGAGACCGATGTGACGCGCTATACCGGCTGTCGATCCGGCGGCGCGGCCGAGCTTTGGACGATCAAAGGCGGCGGCCACACCCCAAGCTTCTTCCGCAACCGCTGGCCCGCCGTCGTCATCGAGTGGTTCCGCGAGCACCCCAAGCCCCTGCCGTAGCGCGGCCCGCGGACAAAGCGATCCGCACAGGCAATCAATCAATCCGAAGCGATTGATTGCCAATTATTGATTTAATTCTTCAATTATTAAATTGCAAATTAATGAAGCTACGGGACGTTCGACGGGGGGATCTGGTCGATGATGACTGGTTTCGCATTGATCGCCCCGCAGGTGCATTGGCACTCGGGAACAACCAATGTGCGGCGCAGAATTTCGGCCGCTCGCTGTTGTTCCTGCGCGACATCGTACGCGCCTGAAGGTTCCCGGTTTCCCCCCCAATAGTGAAGCGGGGGAAGCAGAGTGCACCGTCGCCCTTTGTCCGGGAGGGGCTTGCACTGCTTGGCCTTGGCGGGAGTCGTCCAGCAGGTGTGCTCTCGCTCTGCCTGAATCAGACGCGCGTCATAGGGTTGGCCGTTGCGGAAGTAGACGCGGGCGGGTTCCGCGGGGGACTTTGCGTCGGGGGTGGACTTTGCCCCAGCAGAGTCAGAGGGCGAGTTCGTTGCCTTGGCGGTGCCCGCGGTGGGCGGCGCGTCCTTGGGGGCTGGCGTTGCAGCAGCGGTCGCTTGGCTTCCCCCGCTCGATTCGGGTGGACCAGCCAGACCGGGTCGAGAGACCAAGCCCAACCCAAAGCCCAGGCCCAGGCCAACGACTCGCAACCTGGATACGGCGGTGCGCATTGCAGACTCCTTGGGACATCATCGCATGCGCGACGAACTGGGGCGCCGAGCTTCGGACATGACCGCTAAGACCGCGCCCGCGCTACCCGCCGGGCCGACTTCCACATCCGCTTCGGCTGCGCTGAAAAGACCGCGCCCGCGACGCTTCCTGGCGCCCCTTTTGGCTTCGTCGCCGGGGTCGATCTGGATATACTGCCGGCCCTCGGAGGCGCATCGTTCATGCTTACGCTTCGCAGCTATGTCGCAGGGTCTTGGCACGCCGGCACTGGCTCGCCCGCCCTGCTGGAAAACCCCGCAACCGAAGAGCCCCTGGCCCAGACCAGCAGCCAGGGCATCGACTTCGCCGCCGCTGTTGATCACGCAAAGCGCGTTGGCGGCCCTGCCCTGTCCAGTCTGGGCTTTGCGGCGCGCGGCAAGCTGCTTTCTGCCGCCAGCAAGGCGCTGTACGAAAAGCGCGACGAGCTAATCGGCCTGGCCATCGACAACGGCGGCAACACGCGCGGCGATGCCAAGTTCGACATCGACGGCGCCATCGGCACCCTGGCCGCCTATGGCGAGCTTGGGGCCAGCCTCGGCGACACCACGTTCCTGCGCGACCGCGAAGGCGTGCAGCCGACGCGATCCACCAAGCTGTGGGGCGAACACCTGTGGCTGCCGCGAACCGGCGTCGCCGTGCACATCAACGCCTTCAACTTCCCCGCCTGGGGCTTGGCCGAAAAAGCGGCCGTCGCGTGGCTGGCCGGCATGCCGGTGATCAGCAAGCCCGCCACCAGCACGGCCCTTTTGGCCCATCGCATCGTCGAAGTCTTGATCGAAAAGGCGGTCCTGCCGGTCGGCGCGCTGAGCTTTGTCTGCGGCAGCGTCGGCAATCTGCTGGATCAGCTGGGCGATCAGGATGTCTTGGCGTTCACCGGTGGCAGCGAGACCGCCCACACCCTGCGCCGTCATCGCGCGGTGGTCGAAGCCGGTCTGCGCCTGAACATCGAAGCCGACAGCCTGAACGCCGCGATCTTGGGTCCCGATGGCGAGTCCGGCAGCGAGGTCTACGACCTGTTCCTAAACGACGTCGCGCGCGACATCACGCAGAAGACCGGGCAGAAGTGCACCGCTGTGCGTCGCATCTTTGTGCCGGCCGAGCGCTTGGCCGATGTGGCCGCTGACCTGGCCGACCGCCTCTCGTCGTGTCGCATCGGCAATCCACGCGACGAAGCGACGACGCTGGGTCCGCTGGCCACACGCGCGCAGCTTGCCAGCGTGCGGGCCGGGATCGGACAGCTTGCCGCTGTGCCCAACACCGACGTGCTTTTGGGTGGATCGGATGCGGTGCCGGGTCTGGATCGTGGCTTCTTCGTGCGACCGACGCTGTTGCGCTGTTCCGACCCCGCGTCGACGGCCGCCGCGCCCCTGCACAGCATCGAGGTCTTCGGTCCCGTCGCCACGCTGATGCCATACAGCAGCCCAGCCGATCTGGCGCAGCTTGTTCGTCGCGGCGGCGGTGGTCTGGTC
>JAYRFD010000501.1:0-4109 GCA_041908565.1 Polyangia bacterium
GGAGTAGATCTCAAGCACGCTGCCCAAGATCAGCAGCATGACGTTGAGCACCAGCAAGAACGCCCACTGCGACTTGATGTGTAGCTGAACCCAGTCGACCAAGCGCGTGGGGATCTCGGCTTCGACCAGATAGTTGGTCAGGCCCAGCGCCACGCCCAGAAGGACGATGACGGCACCGACCAGCGTCGCGCCATGCACGAACACGCCGGGTAGCTCGCGCCGGGGATCGATGTCGCGGTAGATCGTCAGTTCGACAATCAGCGCATAGGCGGCGCCGATTGCGGAGGCTTCGACGACGGTGGCGATGCCACTGGCAAACGCGATGATAACCAGGACGGGCAGCAGCAGGTCCCACTTGGCATCACGCAGTGCATGCAGGACCTCGGCCCGCACGAAAGGCTGCGACGGCGCTTTGCTGACCACGCCGCGGTGCATGCCGTACACCGAAACCAACAAGACCAGGAACAAGCCGGGCAACAGGCCGCCGATGAACAGCTGTTCAACACCGACTGGAGCAGCCGCGCCCGGTGTGCTGGCAGCGACGGAATACAGCAAGACGGGCAGGCTGGGCGGAAACAGAAGGCCCAAGCTGCCCGCCGCGGTCACCAAGCCCAGCGAGAAGCCCTTGGGGTACTTGTCGCGCACCATCATCGGGTAGACCAAGCCACCCAAGGCCAAGATCGTCACACCGGAAGCGCCGGTGAACGTCGTGAACAGCGCGCAGACGAACACCACCATCACCGCCATGCCGCCGGGCATCCAGCCAAACACGCTCTTGTAGGCACGTACCAAGCGCTGGGATGAACGCCCCGAAGCCAGGATGTAACCGGCCAGCGTCAGCAGCGGAATGGCGGGCAGCGACGGGTTGGCGGCCAGACGGTTGGTCTCGGTGGGAAGCGCGGCAATTGGCGATCCACTGACGAAGAACAGGCCCATGGCCAGGCCTGCCATGACGATGAAGACCGGCGTGCCCAGCAGGAAGCCCACCGTCATGCTCACCACAACGATGATGCGCACCAAGCGGCGAATGCCGTTGGTATCCAGCCGGCCCAAGATCGCTTGGATGCGGTCCGATGCGTCGTATCGCATGCCGATGTAGAACGCGAGCGCAGCCAGCGCACCGACCAGACCGCAGAGGGCCAAACGACGCAGGCGTACGGCTCGCGGCAGGGGCGCATTGGCCAGCTCTGGCGGAAGCGAGCCATGTGGGCCGGCAAACGCCGTCGCTGGATGCAAGGCACGGGCGACGACGCGCACGGTCATGACCGCGAACGAAATGGGAATGATCAGCTCGACCATCCAGTTGTGCAGACCGCCCGGCAGCAGGTCGGCCCCGCCGGTGCCCCGATTGGCCGAGACCATGCGCGCACTGGCATAGGTCAAAAGCAGCGCGACACCGACAAACACAAGCTGACTGAAGGTCTCGAACGCCAAGCGCAAGCGCCCGCGCGACATGAAGTTCGTCGTCGCCAGGCTCAGGTGTTTGCCGCCTGCTGCAGCCAGCACGGCGCCCAGAAAGCCGATCCATAGGGTGCCGATCTGCACATAGATCGACGTCCACGAGGCATCCTTGGGCAGCACGAAAAGCAGGCCGGTGCCAAGCGCATGCGCCAGCCAACGCAGTCGCTGCGCCTCCAGAAGCGAGTCGGCCATACGGCGCAGCACCCCGATCACAGGCAGCAGGACGATCGCCAGGCCAATCGCCGTGATCAGCCACGCTTCAAACCGCGTGCCTGGAGGCGGGCCCTCGCCCGTCCCCATGACATCGTCACTGCTGTGGGTGGCTGGTACGCGGGCCGCATCTGGGCCTTGGTTGGCTTCCGCCCCTTCGGGCGCCAGCTCTGGATCGGCGTCCGGCGACGGCGAAATTTCCTGGTCTGACATCGATGTGAGAGCAGTATACCAAGGATCTAACGGGGTTCCGTGGTGACATCGACCTCGACGTTGGGGACCTCTTCACCGGGCTCCACGTCTTCATCGGTCTCGCGGCCCGGGATGATGGTGATGCGAATCACGGGCGCTGGTGGCGGGTCCTCGGGATCTTCCTGACTCGAAGGCTCAGTCACGCCGTCAGTCTCAGGGGAATCGCTGTTGCCGCCGTCACCACCTTCGGGTGGCGGGGCAAGCGGCGCGGGCTGGGCGTCCTCAACACGATCTGCCTCTGGGCTGTCCAAACCCGGTGTCTCTGCCGGTGTCTCTGGCTGTGGCATGATGGGCTCCTTCTTAGTCTCGCTCTTCATCAGAAAACAAAAGCTTGCGGCCGTCACCATGAAACATGAGGTCTTCGCATGAAGCGCTCCCACCAGCGGCTTTGGGCGCAAACCACCGCACTGGCCCGGCGCCTGCGATCCCAGCTTGGCCACTTGCTGGACACCCAGATCGACGAAGCCGGCGAAGCGCGCGATGCCCAAGTCGCCGAGGCCAGCGCCATGGCCGACGCGGCATCCGAGCTTCGCGGCGGCTATGCCAAGGTGGCGCAGCTTCGCGGCTATCTGCAAGCCAATGAAGAGCTGGATCCCGAAGCGCAGCGCGTCTTGGGCCGGGTCTGGGATCAGCTGCCCGGCGACGATCCGGAAGCGATTCGCACCGTCCTTCGCACCGAGCTTGCTGGTGAACCCGAGCAGATCTTTTCCGAGTTCGACAGCCAGCCGATGGCCGCCGCGTCCTTGGGTCAGGTGCACTTCGCCCGCACGCGCGAGGGGCAAGCCGTCGCTGTGAAGGTCCAATACCCCGGCGTAGCCGAGGCGCTGCGCGACGACCTGGGCGCCCGCCGCATCGTGCGCGATCTAGTCGGTGCCGATCTGGGCGACGCCGTGCCCGAGGCATCGATCGCCGCCCTGACCGATCGCCTGATCGCAGAGCTGGACTATGGCGCTGAGCTGAGCTGGCTGCGCCGCTTCCGCCTGGCCTTCGCTGGCGACCCGCAGATCGTCATCCCCACCGTCTATCCCAGCCTGTGCAGCGCGCGGGTCCTTACGATGGAACGCTTCGTCGGACGCAGCCTGCCGCAGCTTGCCGCCCAGGGGACTTCACAGGAACGCTCGGCGGTGGCGGCGGTACTGTTCCGCTTTGCGATGGCCGCCCCGCTGCGCCATCGACTGATCAACCTGGACCCAAATCCCGGCAACTACGTCGTGCTCGATAGCAGCCCGCAGGCTGCTCGCATCGGCTTCATCGACTTCGGCTGCTGTGCCGAGGTCGAACCCGAGGTCGCCGAAGCAGATCGCCGACTGTGGCTGGCCATGATCCACCGCGACGGAGAGGCGCTGCGCTACGCCGCTCACCGAACCGGTCTGGTCGGAGTGCAAGGAGCCGCCGTCTTCGAGTCCGCCACCTTCCGCGCCTGGGAAGCGGCCCTGGCCGGCCCCTTTTTGTCGCGTCAGGCCACCGCGCTCGATGACACGCAGATGCGGGAACTGGTCAGCCTGACCTGGAAGCTGGTGCACAGCGGACGCATGGCGCTGCCACCGGGAGCCCTGCTGCTGTGGCGACAGCGACTGGCCTTCTTTGCCGTGCTCGCCAGCCTGCGTCCCACCCTGCCCTTGCGTCGCTTGCTGGCCGATGTGCTCGACGACGGAGAGCATCCCATTCCGCTCTTGGAGCGCTACCCCTAAACGCGCAATCCGCAGCAGCACTTGCAATCCAAAATACCGCTTCTATTCACAAATCAAGACGCCATCGCATAGGGCGTCTTGTCTTCATGAACATCTATTTCCCGTCGAGACGCGGCCCGCGTTCTGGTCCCCGCTGCTAGCGCAGGCCGGCGGTTCGGTACCAGTTGATGGTCTGCAGCAGGCCTTCTTCCAGATCGAAGCGCGGCTGCCAGCCCAATAGCTCGCGGGCCTTGGTGATAGCGGGCACGCGAAGCTCAACGTCGGGATGATTCCACTGCACGAACTCGATGGCCGATGACGAACCGACCAGGCGATGGATCGTCTGCGCCAGGTTGTAGACGGTCACCGTGGATCGCGGATTGCCGATGTTAAAGGCGTGGCCCACCGCCGCCGGAGCGGTCAGCGTCAACAGCACAGCGTCGACGATGTCGTCGATGTAGCACCACGCGCGAATCTGCGCCCCATCGTTGTGGATGCGCAGAGGCTCGCCGCGCA
>JAYRFD010000502.1:0-9549 GCA_041908565.1 Polyangia bacterium
CTAGATTTCGACACCTTGGTGCGGTGAACCGATGGCTTGTTTCCGTCGACGCGGCCCATCTGGGAAGAAAATATGGATCGGGCGGTGCCAAGCCAGCCGGCGGTGTTATCTTGTCGATAGGAAGTTGCGCAGATCAAAGTCCGCAGCTTCGGAGGTCGATGATGACAACGATGCTCAGCAAGCTTTCGGGACTTGGCCGCTTTGGCGGAATTCTGGCGCTGGGAACCATCTTGTCGATGCTGCCCGGCTGTTTCGGGGCGCTGCGTCCGGTTCCGGCTCAGCAGCAGCCGCTGGCGGAAGCCGCGATTGGTGGAGTCGTCGTGTCGGTGCCGCGCCTGGACAGCGGTGACTTTCCCGGCGATGTCTTGGATGTCTCGACGGCGGTTCTGGTGGTGGTCGAAAACCGCGGCGCTACCGAGGTGCTGGTCGACCCCGCTTCATTCTCGTTGGGTGCCGTCGGCGGCCCACGATACAGCCCGATTCCAGCCAACCAGCTTGCGTATCGCGTTCCGTCAGACAGCCTGCCGGCAGACACCATGCTGGCCTGGGGCGGGCGAGTGGGCGGCGGTGGCTTGGGCGTGCGTCCGGCACCGGTGTATCGCGGAGGCTTCTCGTCGGGACGGGTCTATACGCCGGCCCCGATGGCTCGGCGGCCCATGTCCGGCTACGTGCCGCGTGGCTACTACGGACGCTACCCACTGGGCTATGTCGGCGGCGGCCCGTATATGATGTGGGGCTACGGCGCGCCGGGTTACTGGGGCAGTGGGTACTACATGGATGGCCGTCCCTACGCCTGGTCGCGAGCCGAAGCGCAGCGCCTGAGCCTGCCTTCAGCCCGCCTGCCCGCCGGGGCACGCATCACTGGCTTCCTGTTTTTTCCGCGACTGGATGTACCAGAAGGCACGCCGCTGGAACTGACGTTCAGCACGCGCGACGCAGCGACGGGACAGGTCCTGGGAACGGCCGCGCTACCGCTTGAGCTTCGAGCCGACTAGATGCGCGCCTCTGTCCCCTCCGTCGTTCGCTTCGCGACCCTGCTTCTGGCCTGTCTGCTGACGGCGCTGGCCTGTGATTCCCGCCCCACGTATTCGGGAAATCCCCCCACGGTCTGGCTGAACTATTCGACGCGCGAGATCGATCTGGTCCTGGTCGACTACGAACCACCGCCGTTTTGAGCACCCGGCGTGAGGGTCGGTGACTCTCCTGGATATGTGGAAGGGGCGTACGTGCTGCGGGCTTCGCTTCCCGAAGGCGCCTGGGGCATCGTCGGTGACGGCATCTTGGCCGGCGGCGATCGCATCCGCGTCCGCTTTGAAGCCCGCTGGCGTCCGCAAGGGACTCTGTCTGGCGATGACAGTCGCGACACCGTGATCGCACAAGCTGAAAACACCTTTGTCCGCGACAACAGCCGCCCGTTTTCCGCCGTGTCCTTTGCCGCCACCGCAGCCGGGCGATCCGTAAACGCCGTCGCTGGCGATCTATTGGTCTTTCGCGCCACGGTCCTCGACGGAGACGCCGGCACCATGTACATCCTCAACGGCGATGGCAGCAAGACCGGCGGTCGAATTCCTCACCTGGATCTGCCCGCGGCCCGCTGAGACCGTCGCTGACATCGCCCGGTTCCTGCCTAGATCCGCGTAACCTTCTTGCCCCCGCGTGAAACCTCGCCATGCCTTCCCGTTACTTCCGCGTTCCCCTTCATGAGATTGGCTACGTCCGCATGATCGTTGAAGCGTACGATGGCCTGGCCTTTGTGCGTTCGCTGTCCGCGTCCCGCGGTGAGATCGAATGGGTGGTCGGCGAAGGCATGGAAGAAGAGGCCGAGGCCCTGGCGGTCAAGCTGGCGAAGGAAGTGGGGCTGTTGTCCATCGATCGGCCACCAGATTGGGTTGATCTCGAGGACGATCGGCGCGTCCCATAGCTCGCTGCCCGAGCGCACGTTCGCCCAACTTGAGCCCCCAGCTAGCCCCGCTGATCTGGTCGCCGATGTTTGGCTGGCCCAATCCATCCCGGTCGGTCGCGACGGTCCCCGCAAGTAGGACACCGGCAGGGGCTTGTCTACCTCGCAATTTGCGGCGCTCTGTACGATCATGAGGTCCCCCGGAAGCCCTGGCGATTCGTGGCCAGGCGCAAACGGGACTTCTGGACTGTCGCGACGTACACAGGAGTTCGTATCTGCACCATGGATTCTTCTGAAATCCCCACTGCAGCACAGCATGCTCAAGAGCCCAGCGCAGAGCTGTCCCATCCCGACTCTGCGGAACCCACCCCGAACCCAGACGGTGAAGAGTCGTCGGGCGAGCTGACCGCATCCGCCACGTCGGCGTCGTCCACTTCACAGCCAGAAGATCCAGGGCTGGACGAGGACCCCGAAGCCGAGGGCGATGCCGAGGAGGCCGCTGCCGAGGGCCACTCGTCTGAGACGTCGACCCCTGTGTTGGCGCTGCCGCCGGAACCCAGCGCAACCATGCGTACGCGGGCCCTTTTGGCCGTGCCAGCCGAGCAGCTAAGTGGGCAGGTCGATCCGGCGACCTTGCCCGAGACCTCGCAGCGCGACGGCAGCTTGTTCAGCTTGCTAGAGCCCGTGACGCGCCGCGCCTTTGACCTGGGCGTGCTGGCGCCCGACGCCGGCTTCCATGTCTTTGTGGCAGTCGATGCCGAGGTCCGCGTCGAGGAAGAGCTGCTTGCCCGCACGCAGGAACTGGTCCGCAGCCTCAAGACTCCGGGCGATCTGGTCTACGTCTACAACTTCGAGGATCCAGACAGCCCGATGGCGCTGCAGCTTCCGGCCGGGGCGGGCCCGGCACTGCAAGAGGCCATGGACGATCTGATCGACGGCCTGCGCGACCGCATGCCGCAGCTTCCCGAAGCCGATGACGTCCAGCGCTCGCAGGCCCGGATCAATGTCGAGCTAGAGTCCAAGACCCGCGAGATCGTCCAGGGTCTTGAAGCCAGCGCTCGTCACCACGGCTTCGGCGTTCGCAATGTTCAGGGGGTGTTTCAGACCTTCCCGATCCTGCACGGCAAGCCGCTTTCGGCAGAGCAGTTCGATGTCCTCGACGACGGAACCAAGCGGGTCCTGCAGGGCTCTGCCGATCGCGTCACGCGTGAGGTCGAACGGGCCGCCCGTCGCATCCGCGCCCAGAACGCCCACTACAACGCCGAACACGACGCGGCCATGGCGCGCGCCGCCAGCCAGCTTGTCCAGCGCGAGATGCGCGATCTGCAAGAGCGCTTCGCCAGCATGTCGTCCGAAGTCGCACGCTATCTGCGGCAGGTCCGCCAGGCGCTCAGCGACAGCTGGCGCGAGCTGCTCGACGATGAGGAGGACGACCACAGCGGCCATGGGCACAGCGACGATGGCAGCGGGCTCGGCAGTCTGGAGCGCTTCCGCGTCAACGTCCTTGTGACCCATCGCGCGCACGCCGCCGCGCCCGTCGTCTTTGAGACCAATCCAACCGCCACCCGCCTGTTTGGCTACATCGCTCGTCGAGCGCAGATGGGGACGCTGGTCAGCGACTTCCTGCAGATCCGCCCGGGCGCACTGCATCGCGCCATCGGTGGCGTGATCATCCTGCGAATCAGCGACGTGCTGGGCGAGCCTGGCCTGTGGGAACGGCTGAAGCGCGCGCTGCGTGAACAGCGCCTGTCCGTGGACGAAAGCCTGGGCAGCTTGGCATCGCTGGCGACGACGATGCGTCCCCAGCCGGTGTCCTTGCCGACGCGTGTGGTGTTGGTTGGTGCGCCAGAGCTGTACGACTCGCTGCGCATGCAGGATCCCGATTTTCGACCGATCTTCCGTTGCAAAGTCGAGGTCGATCCCATCGTCGACCGCAACGAGCACAACCTGCTGGGCCTGGATGCGCACTTGATGGCGATGGCCAGGGAACGCGGCTGGGCCTCGTTTGATCGTGGGGCGCGGGCTCGCTTGCTGGAACTGGCGACCCAGCTGGCCGAAGATCGCGAGCGCCTGGCGCTGCAGATCTCGACGCTGGAAGAGATCGCTGCGACCGCCAGCCTGCTGGCCCGCGGCGAGCACCGAGCGGTCACCGGCGCCGACGTCGAAGACGCCTGCCGCGAACACCGCGTGCGCCTGTCCTCCGACGAACGGCACATCCGCGAAGCCTGCCTGCGCGGCGAAGTGGCCGTCGAAACCAGCGGCATGCGCGTCGGTGTCGTCAACGGCCTGTCCGTCATGCACACCGGCGACATCGAATTTGGTCAGCCCATGCGCATCACGGCCGTCGTCGCGCTGGGACGCGAGGGCATCGTCGATGTCGAGCGCGAAGCGCAGCTAAGCGGCGCCATCCACACCAAGGGCGTCGCCATCGTGCGCGGCTACCTGGGCTGGATGTTCGGGCAAGAGCGTCCGCTTTCGCTGCGGGCTCAGCTGGTCTTTGAACAGAGCTACGGCGAAATCGACGGCGACAGTGCTTCATCCAGCGAGCTTTTCGCGGTCCTGTCGGCGCTGGCGGACATCGGCGTCGACCAGGGCATCGCCGTGACCGGCAGTGTCAATCAGCTTGGGCAGGTCCAGGCCATCGGCGGCGTCTGCGCCAAGATCGAAGGCTTCTATGATCTGTGCCTGGCCCGCGGTCTGACGGGGACGCAGGGCGTTCTGATCCCGCGCGTCAACTTGCCGCACCTGGCGCTGCGACCCGATGTCGTACATGCCTGCGCCGAGGGACGCTTTCACGTCTACGCCATCGACAACGTCACCCAAGGCATCGAGGTGCTGTGCGGCATGCCGGCCGGCGAACGTGACGCCAGCGGTCGTTTCCCGGCCGCCAGCATCTTCGGCCGCGTCGAGCGCCGCATCATCGAGATCGCCGAGCGCCTGCGCCACGCCGAATCACACGGCTTTAGCGAAGGCGAGCCCATCGACGAAGGCGGCGGCGAGATCGCCGAGCGTTCCGACTTCCGGCGTCTGCAGAGCCTGCGCCCGCTGGCTCGTCGTCGTCGCCGGTAAGCTGTGCACCCGACGCTGGGCGCCTTTTCGTCCAGTCGTCGGTAGCGGAGCCAGTCAGGGCTGCGCAGGGTAGGGGGGCCGTCGCGTCCCGACTTTGCGCGGGCTTCGCACCGCCTGTTCCGCGTGCTTCCGCGGCGCCGCGTGGCGGCCTGTGCCGTCCATCGTCGGTGTCTGTCGCGGGCCCTTTCGCGGTATCTTGGGCATACGCGGCAGCAGCGGTCGGCTGGTCTGGCGCGGCGGAGGACGCACAGTGTGGCCTCCGTCTTCCGATGCCCAGTGTTGCCAGGCCTGCTGCGAGGAGCGATGGCATGAGTCCTCAGGTTTTGATCGTCGGTGCGGGGCCGGTTGGCCTTTCCCTGGCCTTGATGCTGCTGCGTCAGGGCGTATCGGTGCGCGTGATCGACAAGAACGAAGGGCCTTCCGTTTTTTCCAAGGCCCAGGTGATCCACGCCCGCACGCTGGAAGTGCTGGATGAACTCGGCGTCGTCGCGCCCTTTGTCGCCCAAGGCCGTCGAGTCCATCAGATCTGCTTCACGCAGTCCGACGGCGCGCGCATCACCGAGTTCGATGTGATGATGCCCGGCGACGATACGCGCTACCCGTATCTGCTCAACATCTCGCAGGCCGAGACCGAAAAATTGCTGCGCGACGTCCTGGCGGAAAAAGGCGTCTCGGTCGAGTGGCAGACCCGCCTGGATCACTTCAGCCAAGATGGCGGCGGTGTCGATGCGTCGCTGGTACACAGCGACGGGCGGATCGAGCTACTGCGCATTCCCTTCCTGGTCGGCTGTGATGGCGCGCACAGCACGGTGCGCAAGGGGCTGGGCCTGTCGTTCGAGGGCTCAACGTACGACTGGAAGATCACGCAGGCCGATGTGCACGTCGAATTTCCCGAGCCGCTATCGCCATCCGCCATGCTGGGCTTCATGGGACCTTTCGGCGTCGCTGGGTTCTTTCCGCTGCCCGGCGAAGGCCGCTATCGCATGATGGTCCTCGACGAGACCGAAAACCCGACGCTGGAATTCTTTCAGCAGGCCGCCGAGACCCGCGCGCTGAAGGGCACCAAGGTATCGGACCCGCGCTGGATGGTGTCGTTCCGCGTCAACTGCCGCATGGTGGACCAGTACCGCGTGGGCCGAGTGTTCGTCGCTGGCGATGCGGCTCATATCCACAGCCCGGCGGGCGGGCAGGGCATGAACACCGGCATCCAGGATGCGTGGAACCTGTCGTGGAAGCTCGCGCTGGCCGTGCGTGGACAGGCGACACAAGCCTTGCTCGACAGCTATCACAACGAACGGCACCCGGTGGCAGAGGCCGTTCTGCGCGGCAGCGATACGGCGACCCGCGGCCTATACGTCGCGCGTGGCCTGAAGCACCCGGTCTTGATGGGTCTGCGCAACGCGGTCATGGCGTTTGTCACCAGCTTCGACTTCGTGCGCGAGACCGCCGGTCGCACGCTTTCCGAACTAGACATCGGCTATGGCGGCACGCCGCTTGTCAGTCAGCGGCGCGGGTCGCTGTGGCAGACGCGCGGCCTGGGCGGCACCGACGAAAGCCCGCAGCTGTCCGAGTGGTTTGAGCTGGGCCGAGGCCCGCAGCCCGGCGAGCGCATTCCCAACCTGGCTGTCGACGGCGTCCCCGGCATCGAGCGCGTCCACGATCTGATCCGCGGCACCGCGCATACGCTGCTGCTTTTCGACGGACCGACCGCATCGGAACAGGGCTACGCGCGTCTGGCCGATGTCGTGCAAAAGGTGCAGGCGCGCCATGGCGACCGTGTGCGTTGTCGCGTCGTCATCCCCAGCGATCACCGCCCCACCCAGCTTCCTGCGGACTGCCGGATCGCCGACGCCAAGGGCAGCTTGCACACGGCGTTTCACGCCCTTGCAGAGTGTCTGTACCTGGTCCGCCCCGACGGCTATGTTGGCTTCCGCAGCATGCCGGCCGACGCCGATGCCGTGCTGGAACACCTGGCCTTGCTGTTTGGCAGTCCGTAGCTCGGTCCCCGTCCGTCGCCCGTCGTCCGTCGCTTTCCTTCGTCCCCGACCGTTCCCCAGCGTCCCCCAACAATCGAGGTTCCCATGACCCCTGATTCGTCGATGCCATCGCCCGCACTGATCATGGAAACGCTGACCGCGTATCAGCGCACGGCGGCCCTAAACGCTGCGATCGATCTGTCGCTGTTCACCGCGATCGCCGAAGGCAACTGCACCGTGCCCCAGCTTGCGCAGCGCTGTTCTGCATCCGAGCGTGGCCTGCGCATCCTGTGCGACTACCTGACCATCCTGGGCTTCTTGACCAAGGGCGAGACTGGCTATGCGCTTTCTCCGACGGCGGCGGTCTTTCTGAACCAGCACTCGCCGGTGTACCTGGGCGGCGTCAGCGGCTTTCTGCTGCATCCCTTTGTCACCAGCGGCTACGACGATCTGGCGGCCACCGTGCGCCGCGGTCACCCGCCCGCCGACCACAACAGCGTCGGTCCCGAAAACCCCATCTGGGTCGACTTTGCCCGCTGCATGGCCCCCATGATGCAGCCCGTCGCCATGCGCATGGCTGCGCTTTTGGATTTGGCGGGTCGCCCGGCCAAGATCCTCGACATCGCCGCGGGCCATGGTCTGTTCGGCATTGCCTGCGCGCAGCAAGCGCCCGGCGCACACATCACCGCCGTCGACTGGGCGCCGGTTTTGGGCGTCGCGCTGGAAAACGCGCAGGCAGCCGGCGTCGCCGATCGCTATCAGTGCCGGCCCGGCAGCGCCTTTGATGTCGACTTCGGCACCGGCTACGACGTGGTGCTGCTGACCAACTTCCTGCATCACTTCGACGAGGCAACGAACATCACGCTGCTCAAGAAGGTGCGTGCCGCCTTGGCCCCAGGCGGGCGCGTCTTCACCCTGGAGTTCGTGCCCAATGCCGACCGCGTGTCACCACCGCAAGCCGCTGCTTTTAGCCTGCAGATGCTGACCAGTACGCAGACCGGCGATGCCTATACCTACGCCCAGCTTTCTGCGATGTGCCAGGCCGCGGGCTTCGCGCGCAGCGAGCTGCACGACCTGTCCCCCCTGATGAACAGCCTCGTTATCTCGTACGCCTAGCCTTCAACGACTGAGAGCCTCGGTGACCGAGAGCCCTGGCGACCGAGAGCCTCGGCGGCCGAGGGCCCTGGCGATCCAGGCGCTAGGCGCGGGGGGCAAGGGCGAAGGTTCAGGCTGCCCGGGAAGGGCGGTCGTTCGTTGTCCTGGCCCGCCGCGTCAGCGCATTTGTTAGGCCAGGGCGCGCAGGGCTTCACGGTCGGACAGGATCACCTTGCGACCGTCGGTGCGGATCAGGCCCGAGCGCTTGAACTGGCTCAAGGTCAGCGACACCGTCTCGCGCGTGGAGCCAATCAGGTTGGCCATCTCTTGGTGCGTGATCTTCAGCGCCACCAGCGTGCCGCGGCTGTCGTCGATGCCGTACTCGCTGCCCAGCCGCAAAAGAAGCTCGGCCAGCTTGCTGTTTACGTCCTTGAAGATCAGGTTTTCCAGCTTGTTTTCGATCTCGCGCCGACGCTGCGCCAGGATCTTGCTCAGGCGGTAGCCGACCAGGCCTTCGCGCTGCACCAAGCGCTCGAAGGTGTTGCGATCGATCTCGGCAATCAGCGAGCTATCCATCGACTCCGCCATTTCTTCGCGCGGTCCCCCGTCGATCAAGCACAGCTCACCAAACAGGTCGCCCGGCGCGCGGTAGTCCAGCGTCAGCTCTTTGCCGTCGCGGGTCACCTTGCTGATCTTCACGCGCCCGCTGCTTAGGAAGTACACGGCGCGACCGGGGTCGCCGGGCAGATAGATCACAAAGCGACGTCGCGCTTCGATCAGCTGCACCGATTCCGCCAAGCGCGCCAAGGTGTCATGCGTCAGATCTTGAAACAGCGGCAGCTTCTTCAAACACCACAGAGCCCGCTTTTCATCTTGCAGATAAATACTCGATTCACGCTGTGCCATGGTCGCGATGGCATATGCCAATCTCGATCAAAGAGCAAGCATTCGTGCCTGCGGTTACGTTTCTTTCCCCCTTGGTGGGACTCACAACATATTGTTGGGTCCGCTTTGCGCCCCGCCTCGCATCGGCTGCGGTCCGCGTTCGCTGCGTCGCCCGGGGGCCTATTCCCCGCGCTGCAGCACCAGCAGAAGCAGCATCGGCCAGCCCAGGTAGCGCTCGGCTCGCGGCTCTTGCGCGACCAGGGCGGGGGTCACGTCGTGCTCGCCCAGGTCGATCAAGGTGAAGCCGGCTTGCAAGGCGGCCCGCACGTAATCGCTGATGCGGTGCGGGTAGCTCTGCGGGTGGACCTTCTGGCCGGTGTCGGGCTGCGTAAAGCGCGCCTGCACGCCGCGCAGCAGCAGCGCCGGATGCATAACCGAAACGATCAGCCGGCCGCCTGGGCGCAGCACCCGCCGGATCTCGCGCAGCAGGTCGACGGGCCTTGGGATGTGATCGAGCACCAAGCAGCACATCGCGCGATCGAACTGCGCATCGGCAAACGGCAACGGCTGCAGCAGATCGTGTTCGACGAAGCGCACGGCCTGCGCCCCGGCCTTGGCTCGCGC
>JAYRFD010000503.1:0-3416 GCA_041908565.1 Polyangia bacterium
CGAAGACTCGCCGTGCCAGCCCTTGACGGCCTACGCGCGATCCAAGCTGGCGGTGGAAGAGGGACTTGATGCGCTGGCTGGCGCTGGCTTTGCGCCCGTGTCGCTGCGGCATGCGACGGCGCACGGCATGTCACCGCGCGTGCGGCTGGATCTGGTGCTGAACAACTTTGTCGGCTGGGCCTGCGCGACCGGCGTCGTGCGCTTGGAAAGCGATGGGCAGGCGATTCGTCCGATGGTGCACGTGCGCGACATCGCCGCGGCCTTCGTGGCCATGCTGGACGCGCCGGTGCAGCGGATCGCGGGCCAGCGCTTCAACGTGGGCTGCAACGCGCAGAACTTCCGCATCGTCGATCTGGCTCGCGTGGTGTGCGATGTGGTGCCCGGCACGCGCCTCGACCTGGGACACGGACGTCCCAGCGACGCGCGCAGCTACCGCGTCAGCTTCGACAGGATCGCTCGGACGCTGCCGGAATTTGCGCCTGCCTGGGATGTTCAGCGCAGCGCGCGCGAGCTATTTGCAGCGCTTTCCCCGCTGTCGTTGACGCGCGATCGCTTGGCCAGCCGAGAGTTTGTTCGCGTCGCGCAGATCGAACATCTGCTGCAGCGTGGCCAGCTGGATCGCGACTTGCGCTGGCAGGATGCCGCATGTCCTTGAATCCAGCTGCGCTGGCCAGCCCGTGCACGGCCTGCCATTCCTGTGGATCAAGCGAGCTTGTCACCGTCTTGGATCTGGGACTGCAGCCACTGGCCAACGGCTTTGTCGATCCGACGCAGACGACGCCGGAAGCGCGGTATCCGCTGCGCGCGGTGCGCTGCCTGGGCTGCACGCTGATGCAGTTAGACACATCGGTGTCGCCGCAAAAGCTGTTTGGCGAGTATCTGTATGCCTCGTCAGTGTCGCGCAGCATTGTCGAGCACGCAGAGTCCTTGGTCGCCACGCTGCTTTCCCGCGCGGCACCCGGGCGGCCGCGCCAAGTGATCGAAATCGCCAGCAACGATGGCTATCTGCTTTCGGCCTATTCCCGTCGAGGCATTGCCGTACTGGGCATTGATCCGGCGCAGAACTTAGCTCGGCTGGCCGAAGCGCGCGGTGTACCTACCGTGACCGCGCTGTTTGATCCGGCGCTGGCCGCGACGCTGCGCAGCCAAGGACACCAGGCCGACCTGCTGCACGCCCACAATGTCTTGGCGCATGTGCCGGATCCGCGCGCTTTTCTGCAAGGGATCGCGCTGCTGCTGGCCCCGGGAGGCTTGGCCACCATCGAGGTGCCGTATGTCCGCGACCTTGTGGACCATGCCCTGTTCGACACGATCTATCACGAGCACCTCAGTTACTTTTCGGCTACGGCGCTGGTCGCTCTGTTTCGCGGCACGGGGCTGCGCATCGTTGATGTCGAAAGGCTGCCCATCCATGGCGGCTCGCTGCGGCTGTATGTGCAGCACGAAGGCACGACAGATCACGAATCGACCGCCGATCGCGTGCAAGTGCTGCTGGCAGAAGAACAGGCCTGGGGCGTGGATCAAGACGCGCCCTATCAGCGATTCGCGCAGCGAGTCGACATACTGCGACAGGACCTGTCGCACCTTTTGGGCCAGTTGATCGCCGACGGTGCGCGCGTCGCGGCCTATGGCGCATCGGCCAAAGGCACGGTGCTGCTGAACGTCTTGGGTCTGGCGTCGTTCATCGATGTGGTGGCCGACCGCAGTCCGCTCAAGCAAGGCCTGTTGGTGCCCGGCGTGCGGTGCAAGGTGGTGTCGCCGGACTATCTTCTGCGCGAACAGCCTGCGTATGTGCTGCTGTTGTGCTGGAACCTGCGGGACGAAGTGCTGCAGCAAGAGTCCGTGTACCGGGCCCGCGGGGGACGCTTCATCGTCCCGCTGCCTCAGCTACAGGTGATGTGATGCCGGATCGACGCGACCCATCAGCAGTCTTGGAATCTGCGCCTGCGTCGAACGCGATCGTCGATCGGTCCGCAGCGCAAGACCGCTGCCCGCTGTGTGGTGCGGACCGCTTGATCTCGCTGATTGATCTGCGCGACTTCCCGGCGCTGCAAAATCGGCTGTATCCGTCACGGGAAGCGGCGCTGGCCGCACCGCGATGTTCGGCCCGCTATCTGTACTGCGACCGCTGCATCTATGCCTTTGATCCGGCGTTTGCCGCGCGGCCCGAGCCCGACTGGTCACGCTACGACAACGATCAAATCGCGTCGCCGCACTATCGCGACTACATCGAAGCCGTGGTGGCGTCGGTGATCGATTGGGCAGGCCTGGGCGAACGCAGTGTGGTGGTAGAGCCGGCGTGTGGCAATGGGTACCTGCTGTCGCGCATCGCGGCGCGTACGCGAGCCCACGTGTGGGGCTGTGATCCGCAGTACCGAGGAACCTTTGGTCTGCAGGATGTGATCCGGCCCGAGCGCTTCCATGCGCCCCGCGTGCAGCGGGCCGACTTGGTTATCGTGCGCCACGCGCTGGAAAGCGTCACGTCTGCGGATGCCTTCATGCACAACGTGGTCGCATCGCTGTTGCCGATGGGATCGGTCTATCTGGAGCTGACCGATCTCGATTCCGTGCTGCGGCGCGGCCAGGGCGAGCTATGGAGCCACGAGTACGGGCGCTATTTTTCGCTGCGCGCGCTGGACCGCTGGCTGGCTGGCTTTGGGCTGGTGATCCGTGAAGCGCGCCGCTGCTTCGGGGGCGACTACTTGGCGGTGTTTGCCCAGCCGGCCCCGCGTCCGCAGTCGCTGCACATCGGGCTTGACCGCGTCGATGCAGAGCGCGCGCGTCATCAGAACGTCGTGTTCTGGGGGGCGGGTGGACGAACGATTTCAGCCCTGACCCAGCGCGGCTGGACGGACAAGCAGGTTGCCGCCGTTGTCGATGTCGATGAGGCCAAGCAGGGCAAGTTTATCCCAGTGACCGGGCAGGTCATCGTGTCGCCACAACAGGCGCGCACGTTGAATCCGGAACTGGTGGTGATCAGCAACGCGCAGTACCTGGATGAAGTGCGCGCGCAGCTTGGGCCGGGCACGCGGCTGCTGACGCTGGACGGGGCGGCGCAGACCAGCGACTCACAGCCCTTGGATGGACGACCGGCTATCCCGGACGACACGGATCAGTTCACGCGCGAAGTGCAGGCTCGCATTGCTGACAACGCGCACGATCACGCCTTGCAAGATGCCGGGCAGGCGTGGCTGCGCGAAGCCGACCGGGCTCGCTATGAGTACAACTTCCGCTGGCTGGGTCTGCCCATCATTCAGTATCCCGAAGACATCGTCGGCCTGCAGGAGCTGATCTGGCGACTGCGCCCAGACGTGATCGTAGAGACCGGCGTGGCCCGCGGTGGGGCGACGATCTTCTATGCCTCGCTATTGACCTTGCTGGGCGGCGACCGACGGGTGGTGGGCGTCGACATCGAC
>JAYRFD010000504.1:0-2476 GCA_041908565.1 Polyangia bacterium
GCTGTGGGATCTTCTGCGGGGCCCGGGACTTTTCCGCTTCAAGCTGTCGATGTTCCTGTGGCGCGTGGTCAGTCGAGGCTTCGGACGCTTTGAACGCGACGCGCTGCGGTCCCTGCTGTCGAGCCACGGCTTCGTCGACATCCAGCTTGATCTGACGCTTAGCGGCATGGGCTTTTTGGGGCGCGCGCGACGCTTGCCGAGCCGCGAAACGGGGTCTGCAAAACCCAGCGAGGCTTGACCGCAAAAGCGACCCGCATCCGGCCTCGCAGAACGGTCTTGCAGATAGACGAAAGAGGCAGCACACAGCCGCTTGCTTGCGCGTGTCGTCGGCATTTGTTGCCAGAAACAGACGGGGAAGCGATGGTCGGAACGCTACGTGCCGCGCAAGAACACAGCGATGTTCAGCACCTAGAACTCAGACGACATGCGGCCCCCGAACGCAGCGCATGTGGGTCTGGGTTGTCGACGAAAACGGCACCGGAAGTCCGCCGGATCTGTGCTAACTTAGCTGCCAGTCTACCGTGTGCTGACCGGCTGTTTTGGGGGCCCTGTCCGTGCTCGTACTAGTCGTCGATGACGAGCCTATCTCGCGTATGGCGCACTTGGCTGTTCTGGCCAAGATTCGCAACATTACGTCGATCGGTGCAGCGACGGTGGCCGAGGCGCGAGCGCTGATCCAAGAAGCGGCCCCGCAGGTGGTTGTGCTGGACATGCGTCTGCCCGACGGCACAGGGCTGGATGTGATCGCAGCCCTGGAAGCAGCCGGCGCCAATGCACTGGTGATCGTCGCGTCCGCATACCTGGACGACTACCGCGGCAAGCTGCCGCGCAGCGAACGCGTGCACTTGTTGGGCAAGCCAGTTCCCATGCACGAGCTTCGCCGCATCGTCGAAAGTGCCGTCGCTGGCACCAGCACGCTCAGCCCGTTTACGGTCTTGGACTATGTGCAGCTGTCGTGCATGGGTCATCACTCGGCGATCATCGAGTGCTATGGCACCGCAGGGCGCGGCGAAATCATTATCGAAAAAGGCGAGCTGTGGTCGGCGGAAGATCGTCTGGGCACCGGCGTCGCGGCGTTTGACCGCCTGCTGATGGCGAGGCGAGCCAACGCGCGACCACTGACCGATCGTCGACAGCTACCGCCGAGAAACCTCAGCGAGCGCTGGGAGCTGATGGTCCTGGATGCGCTGCGAGCCCAAGACGAACAGACCCCCAAGGCGCCGGCCGGCCTGCTTGCCTCGACGACCGCGGCGCAAGCTGCAGCGCCTGTCGCGCCCAGCAAGCCGGCGCCCGTCAGCGAAGCCGCACCGTCGATTCCGGCCAAGGTCGCACCGGTCGCTGTCAGCGCTGCGCTGCCCCCTGGTGTCGCCAGTGTGGCCCGCCCCGCCGAGGTGTCGACGAGCGCCGCCCCCCCAACTGCGCCCGTCGCAGGAACCGGCACCGCCCAAGTGGCAGCCCGGTCCGATTCGCGCAGCGATCGCATCGCCGGCAGCGCAGTTCCAGGCGGCGATACCGCAGCGTCGGTTCCGCCCAACAAGACGCCTGCAGAAGCAGCCATTCGACCCGCGGCAGTCCCCCCAAGCGCCCGCCCCGCGCGAGGCGATGACCAGTTCGATGCCTGCGTCGAACGAGCCCTGCGCGCCGTGGTTGCCAAGAACTTCGCGCAAGCCATCGCCGAGCTGGAACAGGCACAAGCGATTCGCCCGGGCGATCCGCTGGTGATCCATCGCCTGGCTCGCCTGCGTTCGCTGATGGGATAGACGGGCGCGCCCGCCGCTGCGTCGTGCGCAGCTGTGCCTGGGGCATGCCGCCTGTGCGTCCACCGACACGCGGCGCAGACACCCCCGCCCTGCAGTGACCCCGCAGGGTCCGGCCCGCAACAGGCACCCGATCGGGTATGTGGGGATTCCAGGTTAGCCTGGAAATGGACTAAACAGACGATTCGAGGGTAGGCAGAACCAGGCGGGACTTGGCGAGCATCATGCCGATGTTTGCGCTCTTGCGGGCAACGAAGACAACGACATGTTCATTGTTCTTCTTGCCACGAACGAAGACGTGCAGCAGGTTGTCGCTGAAGATGATCATCTCTTGGAAATAGTGATGACCATCGTCCTTGAGCCCGCGGGACTTCTTGAACATCCGTTCAATGGCCACCACGTTCGATCCCTGGAACAGATCTGCCGTCGCTGCAGAGACCAGATCCAGGACTTCGCGGGGGTGCGAATCGACCGTCTTTACAGCCAGCAGCATGCCAGTAGACATATCGACATATCCAGCAGCCACACATTCCGGAATATCACGAATCGCCTTGCCAAGAGCATTCTCAAGTGGGGTCATTTGCCTTCTCCTTCTTCGCAGTTAATGGAGCACCTTGATTTGATGTCTGGTGCACGTCGGGAACAAGCTTACGTTTTTTTCGCTGGCCACCTTCCATCGGCCACATTTGTCTTAGCCACTCTTCAAAGCGGCCAAGGAA
>JAYRFD010000505.1:0-2946 GCA_041908565.1 Polyangia bacterium
GAAGCGGCGCTGTCGACGGGCGAAGGGCTGCTGTCACCGGGCCTGTTTATGGCCAGCGAGCTAATCGCGCGGCCACACCCGGACATGCTGGCGGCGCTTCTGGCCGGCTGACGGCGACGCCAGACCAGGAAGACCGGCGCGCCTCGGTGACTGCGCCGACTTCCGACGGGGGCAGGCGACCGCTTACGAAGCCAGGTCGGCGACGTAGCCCAGCGGCTGGCTGCTTTTGGCCCAGAAGCGCACGGCGGACGTGTCGATGGCCAGCACGCGCTCGGCAGCGTCGGGCGGCAATAGCACGTGCGTCTCGGCAATCTGCAAAAGGCCGGTGTGGGGCTGGGCCCGCAGAAGCTCGGCCAGCAGGTTGCGGCGACGCGGACGCTGGCGAAGCTGTCCGCGCTCGATCTCGCGCAGGGGGGGCGCGATCTCGTCGGGCGGCAGGCGTTCGACGACGGCCAAGGCGCCCTGCAGAAGCTGGTCATACAGCGCGTCGTTGACCAGCAGATAGCCGATGCGTCCCGAGCGCTGCACAAAGTGAAAGCGACGAGCACCCGGCTTGATCTGCCGCACGGCCCAGCGATCACAGATGTTGCGCACGCGGTTCCACGTCTCGTGCTGCAGGCGATCGACGGTGCGCTGGGCTTCGCGCTGGCGATTGGCTTCGGCTTCGGCGACCTGCTGCTCGGCGAACTGGCGCTGCCGCTCGGCCTCTTCGGCGGCTAGCTGCTCGACCGTCTTCTGCTTTTTGTCGCGGCGGTCTTGCGTATCGACCTGCTGCTTCTGCTTTTTGTCGACGAGACCCGCTTTCAAGAGCTTGTCGCGCAGATTCTGAATCGCCATGGGCCGATCTTCATCAACTGCAGCCCCCTATGCAACCCCGAACAGAAGCCGTCGCAAAGCGGCCCGCAAAAGTCAGCCCGATCGCAGGCGGATCAGCGGACTTGGCTATGGAAAGGGCGCGCGCTGCCACAGCCGGTAGCCCTGGGGACCGACGCCCAGGATGTCGCGCACGCCGTCGCCACTTAGATCCAGGGCCGCCAGGTCGACCAAGGCCGGCAGCGTGGGCGGCCCTGCCGCATCGTCGGACGCCGGCAGGGCAGAAACGCGCAGCGGCG
Organism: Polyangia bacterium; assembly: GCA_041908565.1. Taxonomy (GTDB): domain Bacteria; phylum Myxococcota_A; class Polyangia; order Palsa-1104; family JAEUJZ01; genus JAEUJZ01. Next base: position 1,113 of record JAYRFD010000505.1, read on the forward strand.
GCAGCAAGGTGCCGTCCGAGCGCCCCAGGAACACGTGCAGATCCCGCCCACCGGGGGCCCAAGCCACCGCATCGAACAGGCCGTCGCGATCGAGATCCTCGATGACCAGCGCAGTCAGGGCGACCCGCGCATCGATGTCCTGACGAAGCTGCAGGGCGCCGTCCGGCCCGGTGCGATACACCAGCAGACGACGGGCCTTGGCGCTTTGGATCACGACATCGCGACGGCCGTCGAAGTTGAGATCCGCAGTCGAAAAAGCCCTTGCCGGCGCTGGCAAGGGCTCGGTTTGCAGCGGTGCCCAGCGGCCGGGACCCTGGCCGCGCAGGATGTGCAGGTGCTGCGTCGACAGCAGCAGCACATCGCGATGGCCATCGCCGTCCAGATCGACGACGCGCAGGGCCTGCACCGCATCGCCAGCAGGGTCCAAGACCTGCCCGATGGCCTGCGGAGCCTGGAATGTCCCATTGCCACGACCCAGCAGCAGCCACAGCCCAGCGCGGCTTGGCGACGTCGCCACGACATCGGGGTGCCCGTCGTCGTCCACGTCGGCCAGGGCCAGGTGATCGACGGCAAAGCCCAAGTCGACGCCGATGGCCGGCTGATACTGCGCCGGCCCCTGCGAAAGAAGGATCTGCAGACCGTGGGCATCGCCCGCCACCAAGTCGCCCAGCCAGTCGCCGTTCAGATCGCCGGCCGCCAGGCACGTCGGCTGGCCGCGGGGGCCGCTTAGGTCGACCTCGCGCGGGGTGGGCAGAGCGGTCGGATCGGTCTTGGCCCCATCGCCCAGCAGCACCACGATGCGATCACCGTGCAGCCATGCAGCATCGCCCCGCCCATCGCTGCTGAGATCGGCCGTCACCAGGCTGTGCACGGGCGGTCGCGTGTCCGACAGCAGGGGATCGTCGCTTGGCGAAAGCGCGGGCCAGGCCGCGACCTGTTCTCCCTCGCCAAGCAGCCCCAGCAGGGCCGGCACGCCGCCACGGGAAAGCGGTAGGCTGACCGGCCAGGCCAGCGGGGCCGTAACGGCAACCTGCACCAGCGCTTCCAGCGGCTGCCCAGCCCCGGCGGCATTTTGACCCAGGACCGACAGCACAGGGCGCGGTCCGGTGGCCAGCCAAAGGCGAGCCAGACCGGCGGCGCCAGGCGGGATGGCCGCAAGCTGGGCGGTGCTGGTGCCGACCGGCAGGCTGTGGACCCGACGCGCGGCCAGGCCATCCCCCGTCGAATGAAACACGCTCAGTGCGGCGGTGACGCCGTCGGCAGACCGATCGACGACGACCAGATCGGCTCGACCGTCGCCGTTTAGATCGGCGGCAACAAGCGAGGTCGGCTCGGCCCCGGTGGGAAGGGCTGCGGTGGCCTGAAAGCCGCCCAGACCATCGCCCTGCCAGACCTGCAGGCGCCCACGACCAGCCAAGGCGGCCGCGATGTCGACGAAGCCATCGCCGTTCAGATCGGTGGCGACGACGTGAGCCGACCCGGGGCTTGGGCCGGCCGCGACTGCCAGCGCACGCGGGAGGGCAAAGCGACTCAGCGGCCCCTGCGGCCAGCGGTTGGCCAACACCCGAACCGGCTCGGTGACACCGCCACCTGCGGCGCCCTCGCGACAGCCGATGACCAGATCCGGGCGCGCATCGTCCAGCACTTGCACGGCGGCCAGCGACGCGGGGGGGCAGCCGGGCGAGATCTCTCCGCCGAACAGAAGGCCGCCGGCGGGCTGTCCCAGCCAGAACGACACCAGCCCGCGAGAGCCCTCGGCGACCACCAGATCGCTGCGGCCATCGCCGTCGATGTCGACGGAGGCAAGCGCACTGGGGACTCCGTCGACATCGAC
>JAYRFD010000506.1:0-4622 GCA_041908565.1 Polyangia bacterium
CGAAGCGATCCTTGCGGACTTCGCAGTGCGTCAGCAGCGCATCCTGCACCGCCGGCGAGGTCACACCAGGAGCGGCAACGAGCGAGATCTCGTCGATCTCTTCGAAGCACTTCAGACCGGTGCGGGCGCCGGGGCCGTTGTCCTTGCCGATGTAGCGAGCGTCGTTGTCCGGCTTCTTTTCGGCGGGAACGGCAGTGGCCGCGCCCGACTTCTCGGCTGCCGCAACCTTGTCGGCCGGGGTCAGGTCGAGATCCGCAGGAGCGCCGACGTTCACGACATAGCAGCGCGAACCACCGTTGTTGAAGAATCCGTAGACTGCGTGCGCCAAGAACGTCGACTGCGTGAAGTCACCGTAGGTCTTGACGAACTGGGTCCAGTTGGTGATGAGAACCGCCTGGTTCAGCGGGCCCATCATCGACTCGCCCAGAAAGCCAACGGTGTTGGTGCCGACCGCTTCGATCGGCTTCGTACCACGATCAACTTCTTCGACGTATACGCCTGGCGAAAGGTAACTAGTGGCCATGCTGCCTCCCCTTTTCTTTTTGTGTCAGCTCGCGATGAATCCCAGGTCAACCTTCCGCGCTTGCGTCAGCGATCTCACGGAAGGTTTTCGGAACGGCCTGGCGATTGTTGCTACCTATCGGCCCCCGTCAGCACCTTACTGACGGAGCCGGTTGAGTTTGTTCAGATCGAAAAAGCGAACTTCGCGCTCGCGCACGCGCTGCACCGGGCGACCCGTGGTCGGGTACAGCGGGATGGTCGTCCAGCACTGGATCGCCGGCTTCAGCGGCTGATTCAGGCTGGACCAGAAGCGCGAAAGCACCGTCTCATCCAGCTTCTGCGATAAAAGAAGCGGGATGTAGTCACCCGGGGCGAACGACTCGCCCTTCAGCTCGGCCCCCGACAGCGTCGGGTGTTCCAAGATCGCTCGGATGGTTGCACCCAGAAGAAGCTGTTCTTCCTCGGGTGTCTGGGCCCAGCACGAGATCAGATAGTCGAGGCGCAGCCACAAGGGCATGTCGCGCGCGACTTCCCGAAGCTGACCGTCTGCATCGATCTCTTCGTCGAGGTACTGGCCAGTGCGGTTGTTGGAGATCCCCTCTTCGTCGAGCGTCACGTTGTACAGGTAGACGGAGACGGCGGGGAGCTTACCTTCGATGTTCTCCTGCTTGGGAGCAGCGACGACAAGATGGACGCGCTTATAGCCGACCTGCTTGTACTGCTGCTTGAGGAGTTCGCCGATGGTCTGCGATGTCTCTTTGAGGATGTGGTACTGGGCCGGATTCATAGCCTATCCAGGCATCTGCGCGGGACCATTTAGGGCGCAGCGCCAGGATACGTTATTGGATCGCTGGCTTTTGTGTCAACAGCGCATTCGTCGGTGACACGGTGTTGTGCATCTATCTGCTCGTTAATTCAGAAACGCCCGCAAACCCGCGGAAAGACAGCGAAGTTGCGGATGAACAGACGGAGAACAACGCGGCGCATACGCACACATTCCCCCAGGTGTGCTGCGCCTGTGGGAATTTCATTTTCCTCAATAATATTGATTACTTGCGTAATTACGCATCATTTCTCGGCGGTCATGCGGGACATATATGTGAATGTGTGTGCCGTTGCTTCTTTCTGGCCCTTGCCATTGCTATACGGATAGGTGGCGACCTGCCCGATTACGCAGCTATGCGGAATCAGTGGCCACCCGTGGACCGCGGTTGCCTGGCCCGCGACCGTCGGTCCATGACTGTGACCGAGGCGCACCGCGAGTCGCTTTCAAACGGACCAATCACTGCGGCGCGATAGGCCCTGCACTCGCCTTGGCAGCCACGGCCGCATCCAGGTTCGCGTCGTCGGCAGAGCCCTGGGGGCGCTAGTGGCCGGCCTGGCCTCGCGCTTTGAGCGCTGCGCTGCGTAGCTCGTGTCCCGTCGGGCCTGGGGGCAGGGCCGCCCGTCGGTCCGCGCCGTGGCCGGGGCCCAAAATATCGCGCAGATAGGCCTGCCACTCGAAGGTGTCCGAGTGCTCTTTGGTGTGGCAGACCAGGCAGCGATTCTGGTCGGGCTTCGCCGTCGGAATCGGATTCTTACTGGGCCGCGTGATGTGCGCCGAGCCTGGGCCGTGACAGGTCTCGCACTGAATGTTGCGCAGATCAGCGACGGCGGGTGGCGTCTGATTAGATGAATGACGCTGCCAGGCGATCAGCGATCGCAGGCCGCTGCCGCCGGCTTCCTCGAACGCGACGGCATGGCAGCCCACGCAGTCGTACGACAGCTCTTTGCCGACGTGGACCAGGGTGTTGAAGGCTTGCGCATGGCGCGTCTTCTGCCAGAACGCGAAGGCATCATCGTGGAAGTGGCAGGCACCTTGGCAGGCCTGTGCACCGACGTAGTACGGCTGATCGGCGATCGGCGGCGGCGGCGGCGCAGCGGCCTTTAGATTGGCTTCGCCGATCTGTCGATCGAGTGCCTGCATGGCCTGCGCGGTGGCGGGGTCGCGTCGCAGCGATCGGCTTATGGCGATTAGCTCGGCCGTCGCATACGCCCCATCGCTGGTGGGGGGCTGCTCGGCGCGGGCTAGCTCTTGCTGAAGGCGCGCTCGCTCTGCCTCGGTTGCTGCGACAAACGCTGGTTCGGCTTGTGAATCGGCGCGCAGCCCCCGCAAGCGATCGTCCACTTGTGCGAACTGTTCGCGCAGCAGGCGGATCTGTTCCCGACGCTGGCTCTCGGTCGGGCGCCAGTTCAACGCGATCGCACCATCCTGTCCGGCAAAGATGTCGACGCGGATCAATCGCTGAGCTTCGGCCGCGGGAACGACCAGCAGGGTCTTGCCCAGAAGCTCCGGCTTGGCGACTCCGTCGGGCTGCGCGTCATCCCCGCCGGCAACGACAAGGTCCAGATCGGGAAGCTTGCGAGCCAGCTTGCGGGCCGATTCGCGAGACAGCCCCGTCAGAGCAACGACAACCGCAGCGCCTTGCTGTCGCAGCGCCGTCAGCCCCTTTTCGCCAGCCTGCACAGGATCGTGAACCTGGATGCCCGTCGGCCACGCCCCAGTCGGCGACGCCAGACCCAGGACACCGATCCGTAGGCCGTTCACTTCGCGAATCGACTCGCGAATCACGCGATCCGCCGGCAGCCCGTCGACGTTGTTGACCAAGCGGGCAGATAGCTCCTGCGCCCCCTGCGGACCCTGCAGATCCGTTGTTTGCAGCATGGACACTGCACGCAAGTCGCGCCACGTGGCTTCCAGAAAGTCGGCTTTCAGGCGAGCTTGCGGCACTTTCTCTGGCGGCAAGATCGTCGGTTTGTAGCGCAGACCTCCGGCGTCCAGCAGCAAGCCACGCGGGCCCGCGTCGCGAACCAGCGCTGCCACGCGGGCGACGTCCCCCAGCGGATCGGATGTGCAACCGCAGGGCTCTGTCGTGTTCTGTACGCGCGCTGCGATGAACAGGGTGGCGCGGCTTGCGCGTGCCTGTGGATTTGCTGCAGCCGTGGGGGGCGGACTGGGTGAAATCGGCGTCGGCGATCCTGGTTGTCGGCAGGATGTCCAGACCAAGGGCGCGCAAAGAAAGGCAGGGATCAAAAGTCGCAGCGGCATTCGCTGCACACGTTGCATGGAAGAGGCGGGCAGGCGTGAAGTCATCTTCTACCGATGCTCGTGGCGAGATGAAGACCGCTTGACGATGGCGGTCCTGGCCAGCTCGTCGCAGCGTTCATTTTCCGGGTGGCCTGAGTGGCCGGCGACTTTCACAAACGCCACGTGTGGGAATTCTTGCAGCAACGCGCGCAGGCGGGCCACAAGCTCTTGGTTGGCGCGCGCTCGCCACCCTTGCGCAAGCAGGCCGATGGCATACGACGAATCGCTGTAGACCACGACCGATCGATCTCGCTTCAGCGAAGCCAGGCCTACCTCGATCGCCGTGAGCTCTGCGATGTTGTTGGTGCCTTGTCCCAAGTACTGCGAGATCTCGCGGCGTGCGGCCGCGGACCGGTCAGGTCCGTCGAAGATGACGATGCCGATGCCCATCGGACCTGGATTGCCCGTGCACGCCCCATCGGTGTAGACGTGCACTGCATCCGCGGGCGGCGGACGCTTGCTGGTCTTGCGAGGGGCGCGTTCACGCGGGGCCGCGGTCGAGGCAGGGTCCGTCGCAGCCGCTGCGGTTCCAGCGGTCGCTGCGCTGGATCGCTTTTCGCGGGGCGCTGGCGAGCATTGAGCCACCAGAGCTTCATCGGTCACTGGGCGCGCATCCGCGACGGCATCCAGGTTCTGTACCGACGCGCGATAGGGCTTCCCTCCCGGCTTGTAAACGATTTCGACGCGTTCATCGGGGCCGGTGATCGGCTGTCCCGCTTCGTCGCTTTGCATCCACACGCGTGTGCCGCGCAGCAGCTTTTCTACCCAGGCCACGGGCACAAGCTATCTGCGTCAGATCGCACTTGCAAGGCACAGCGTGCGGCCTGGTTACGCTCGCATACGCGGCATGGTGGCCCGGTTGGCCCTGGACGTCGCTTGCGGAGGCAGCACGCGCGGCAAGTCGACAAGGGCGCTGGCCGACGGCAGCGGATACAGGGGGACGATTTCATGACCCAGCCGCAGCGCAGTCACCGACGGATACTTCGTACCCAAG
>JAYRFD010000507.1:0-3802 GCA_041908565.1 Polyangia bacterium
GCCGCTGTACGTGATGTTCGATCAGGTCTATTTCATGCTGACCTTCGGCGGAGCCCGCCACCACACGCCGCCCGGTCTGCGGCCTGAGATGGCTGCGTACACCCTGTTTGTCGACGGGATCAGCAAGTCGTTGTGCGCGACCGGACTGCGCGTTGGCTGGGCGGTGGCGCCGCCGTACGTCACGGCGCGCATGCGGGACATCATCGGCCACGTCGGTGCCTGGGCGCCGCGACCGGAACAGCTGGCGGTGGCGGAAGTGCTGCGCGACCTCGACGGAATGCACGCCTTCCATGCGCAGATGACGTCCGCCGTGCGCGAGCGCCTGAACCTGCTGTACGACGGCATCATGGACATCGCTGCCCGTCATGCCGATCTGCCGATCTCGGCGATTCCGCCGCAGGGCGCCATTTACTTGTCGGTGCGTCTGGCTCTGCATGGCCGCCGCCTGCCCGACGGGACGCCGATCGCGACCAACGAGCAGATTCGCGGCTATCTATTGCAGGCGGCTGGCATGGCCGTTGTGCCCTTCCAGGCCTTCGGCTTGAACCAAGAGAGCGGCTGGATGCGCCTGTCAGTCGGCGCAGTCAGCGTCGAAGAAGTGCGCTCGCTGATGCCGCGGCTGGAAGCCGCCCTTTTGGCGCTGCGCTAAGGAAACAGAAGCGGATGCAAGGAGCCATCGTGAAGCCTTCCACCTCGCCCGCGCGAGGCATGACCCTGACCCAGAAGATCCTGGCCGCCCACGCCATCGGCCTTTCGAAAGACCCCGCAGCCGTCGGTTCTGGGCGTCCCCACGTCAAGACCGGCGATGTCCTGCGCATCGCGGTCGACTGGACCATCGCCAGCGAGCTTGCGTGGAACGGCATGGACAAGACCTATGCCGCGCTGGGACGACCGTCGCTGCCGCGCCCCGATCGGTTCTTTCTAGCGGTCGATCACACCGTCGATCCGACGACGCTTTTGCGCGACACGCGGACGCAGCGCTTGGTTCAGCTGTCTCGCGACTTCGCCGAAAAGGGACGCATCCGGCACTTCTACGATTCCAACCAGACCATCCTGCACACCAAGTTCTATCGCGACTTGGTGCTGCCGGGGCAGGTCGTGATCGGCGCCGACTCGCACACGTCTTCGCACGGCGGCATGGGCGCTTTTGCCATTGGTCTGGGCGGCGCCGATGTGACCGCCGCAGCCGTCCTGGGCGAGTCGTGGATCGAAGTGCCCGAGGCCATCGCCGTCGAGTACTCCGGCACGCTGCCGTTCGCGATGTCCGGCAAAGAGGTGATCTTAAAGACGCTGGGAACCCTGCACCGCAACACGGTGGCGCTTGAGCGCAGCGTCGAGTACGTCGGCCCGGCCGCGCGTCTTTTTTCGACCGATATGCGCTTTACCATCGCCAACATGACGGCCGAGTTCGGGGGCCTAAACGGCATCTTTGAACCCGACGGCATCGTCGCTGCATGGCTGGCCGCGCGCAGCGAACAGACCGCTGACGAGCTAGCCGAAGCGCGCTACTTCCGCGCCGATGACGATGCGCCGTACGTGGCTCGCTTCACCATCGATTTGAGCCAGCTGGAACCCCTTTTGGCCAAGCCGTTTTCGCCCGACAACGTCGTTCCGGTGCGCGAACACCTGGGCATGCCTGTCGACGGCGTCTTCATCGGCGCCTGCACCACAACCGAAGAAGAGCTGGTCCTGGGCGGCCTGCTGCTAGAAGCCGCGCTGGCCGCTGGCGAGACCCTGCGTAAGCCGAATGCGCGCCGCCTGGTGGTCCCTGGCGATCTGGCGATTCAAGGTCGCCTGTACGCCGCTGGCCTGTGGCGAGCCTACGAGCGCTGCGGCTTCCGCATCGACCCTCCCGGCTGTTCCATGTGCCTGGGCGTCGCCAGTCAGCGCGCCGAAAAAGGCGAGACCTGGCTGTCGTCGCAGAACCGCAATTATCCCAACCGCATGGGCGAAGGCTCGCTGGCCTACCTGGCATCGGCTGCGACGGTGGCCGCGACCGCATTGGGCATGGAAGTTCGCGATCCGCGCCCGCTTTTGGCGCGCATCGAACCGCAGCGACTGGCCAAGATCCTGGGCCGCGATGTCGGTCGCATTCCCGAGATCGCCTTTTCGACCAGCGAGCCCAGTCACACCGCAGCCCTCCCCGGCGCGGCGTCTGCATCCGATGCTGCGATGGGGACCGGACCCGCGACGACCGCTGCGCCAGCCGCCAACAAAGAGCCCGTGCGAGGACGCCTGCAGCGCTTCGGCGATCACGTTGACACCGACGCCATCATTCCCGGCCAGTTCTGCCACCTGACCGACTTGGCGGAAATCGGCAGCCACTGCTTCGAGTTTGTGCGCCCCGGCTTTCCGCAAAAGGTCGCAGCCGGAGCCAACATCGTCGTCGCTGGCGAAGGCTGGGGCTCGGGCAGCTCGCGCGAGCATGCGGTCTGGGCCCTGGTCGGCAGCGGCGTGCGCGCCGTCATCGCCAAGAGCTACGCCTTCATCCACAAGCGCAACCTGGTGAACGAAGCCCTGCCGTTCTTGGTCGTCAGCGATCCCGCCTTTTACGCCGCCTGCCAAGACGACGACGAGCTTTCGATCGATGTCGAAAGCGGCCAGATCTTGCACGTGAAAAGCGGGGCGCGCTTCCAGGCCCAGACGCCAAGCCAGCTGATCACCGCGCTGGCATCGGCGGGCGGCTTGGTCCCCGCGATCCGCCGTCACGGACGCAGCGTCTTTTCCGCCCTGACCGCCCAGTCTTAGCGCCGACCTCGCTTGCTGCGCTGCGAGCCCTGACACCGCGTGGCGCACAAGACCCGCGACCGGATCCCGCGCCGTCCTTGGCTACGCACATTCAGAGTCGCTGCGTGGAGCGGTCGCTTTTCTCAAACGACCGCTGTCGATCGGTCTGACAGACCTACCGATCGACGATCCGCATGAGCCACTCTGGTTGGTCATCCAAGGACGCTCGAACCCTCGCTGAACGCTGGCGGGCCTGGACTGAAAATCACATCACCGCCGACGCTCGGCCAGGCGCTTTGACGGGTCCGCTGTGGCCCCCCCGATAGCGGTCGCGCAAGACAAACAGCGCGCGATACCACGTGTCCAAGTGGTCGGGATGGCACGCGGGCGATCGACCGACCAGGCTGTCCTGGATATCGGCGAAGAGCTCCGCAGCCTCGCGACCGCTTGGCTGAGCTTCCAGCTGTCGCCACTGCGCGCGCAGGCTGTCGTCGGTGGTGATGGCAATCAGGATGTCGACTTCGATGTCACGCATGGTCTGCCTACTTTGACGTGTGTGTTCGGCTGGCGAATCCGCTGCCCACGGATCAGCCTAAGACGCGGGGCTGACAGTTCAGGCTGGCTGCGACGCCGGGCCGACTTCCTGCCATCGCGGAGCGGCCCGACTTGCGACCGGCTGCCATCTTCGGCGCAGATGCGGTATGAGCGACGCATGGCCGCCCCGTTTTCCTTCGAGATCCGAACCAGCGGCATCTGGCAGATGACCAGCGCCGTGCTGGCTGATCAAGGCCAGGTCCTGCTGGTCGACCCTGGCTATTTCCCGCGCGAGCTCGCCGAGCTTTCCGCTCTGGCACAAGCGCGGGGTCAGGTGGTCGGCGTGGTGTTTACGCACGGCCACTGGGACCACGTGATGGGCTGGCGGCACGTGCCGGCGGCGCCGGTGTGGGTCAGCCCAAGCCTTGCGCAAGCCATCGCTGCGGGGGACGCATCCGCCGACAAAGATCTGCGCGATGCCGCGGCATTTGACCGTCGCTGGTACATCGACCGCGGAGCCCCGCCGGCTTGGCCTCCGCCC
>JAYRFD010000508.1:0-1900 GCA_041908565.1 Polyangia bacterium
GAACGTCTGGTGGTCCACGCTGGTCGCCACCTGCTTGTTTCGCACGGCGCTGGCCGGCATCGACTGGGGGTCGAGCTTGGCGATCTGGAGCCCCTGCAAAAAGCGACCGCTCTGGACGACGTGCAGCGCGAACGATTTGATGACGCCCTGCGCCGCATCACCGTGTGGGCGCAGACCGGCTATCGCCTGCTGCCGCGATCCGTCTTTCCCTTGTCGCTTGTCGGCATGCAGGGCGACGACGACCAGGCTGTCCTGCCGCCGGTTCCCATGCTGGCCATCCTGCGGGTCGGCATCAGCCAAGACCGCGCCCCCGTTCCCTCCATCGAAAAGACCTGGCTGCACACCTTGGCGAATCACCTGTACGCCGCGCATGCCTGGGCCGATCCCGACGCTGCGGCGCAGGAACGACGCCTGCAACAAGCCGCCCTGGCGGCCATCGCGGACCCGCAGATTCCGCTTCTGCCGCTGCCGCAAAGCACAGGCGCCGCGATCCCAGACTTTCTTTGTCTGCCCTGAAGCGATACGAATCGCGTCCATGGCTGTGCACGTGTCGTCCCAAACCGGCCAAACCACAATGCGTCGGCCCACCTGCCGCGGGGCCTGGCGCTGGGCTGGCCCGCTGCTGTTGTCCGGTCTTCTTTTTCCGTCGCTGGTCGGTGTCAATCGTCCGCTGCACGCAAAGGAGACTGCCGGCTCGCATGGCTCGGTCTCGACGTCGGCCTCGGCCTCAGGATTTGGCGCATCGGCCAAAGAGTCGTCCGGTCCGCGCAAGCGTCGCCCGCGCGCCCGCGATCTAGGCATCCCGTTTGAAGGCACGCCGGGTCGCTACAACGCCATCACCGATGTCCCCGGTGTCGAAGTCGGGCACACGACGATCATCCGGGGCGACGGCAAGATGCAGTCCGGTCAGCCCATCGTGCGCACCGGCGTCACCGCGATCTTCCCGCACAGCAAGACCGACCCCGTACCCTGCGTCGCAGCGGTCGCTTCGCTAAACGGCAACGGAGAGCTGACCGGCAGTCACTGGGTCAACGAGTCCGGCTTTCTGGAAACGCCCATCGTCCTGACCAACACGCACAGCGTCGGCGTGGTTCGCGATGCCGTCGTCGCCTGGGGCAACCAGCACTTTCAGAACCGCGCCTTCTTGGAAGAACCCTATTCCCTGGCCGTTGTCGGCGAGACCTATGACGGATTCCTGAACGACATCACCGGTCAGCACGTACGGCCCGAGCACGTCTTTTCCGCCCTGGACGGCGCCAAGTCCGGTCCGGTGGCCGAAGGCAGCGTCGGCGGTGGCACCGGTATGGTGACCTCGGAATGGAAGGGCGGCATCGGCACCGCTTCGCGCGTCGTCAACATGCCCGGCGGCGGCGGCAATGCCCAGGGCAAGTGGACGGTCGGCGTGCTGGTGCAGGCGAACTATGGGCGCCGCGGCGACCTGCGCATCCTGGGGGCTCCCGTCGGGCGCGAGCTATCCGATCAGATGCCGCTTGGCCCCAAGGTCCCCGGTGGTGTGCCGCCGCAACAGACCCGATCGAAAGCCAACGGTCGCGAAAAAGACGGGTCGATCATCGTCGTGGTGGCCACCGATGCGCCGCTTTTGCCGCAGCAGATGGCGCGCCTGGCGCGGCGCCCAGCGCTGGGCATGGGGCGCTTGGGCGCGGTGTCGTATCAGTCGTCGGGTGACCTGTTTATCGCTTTTGGGCTGCCGCAGCCCGAGCCCGACGCGCGGGGCCTTCTGCACTTCACGGCCCTGCCCAACGATCAGCTGGATCCTCTGCTGCAGGCGGTGGTCCAGGCGACGGAAGAAGCCATCGTCAACGCCTTGGTCGCGGCCGACACCATGGTCGGTGTCCAGGGGCGCACCGTCTATGGCCTGTCGCACGACCGCCTGCTTTCC
>JAYRFD010000509.1:0-1785 GCA_041908565.1 Polyangia bacterium
CTGGCCAAGCGGCACGATGCCATCTTGCGGACGGTCCAGGATCTGGCCGCGTTCGTTGGTGACGGTCCAGCGCGCCTTGCCTGTGACATCGCGGACGTGGCCATCGGCCTGCACGCTGCGCAGCGTGAACACCTGTGCCGTGCCTTGGCCGATCTGCGGGTTCGCCGGGGACAACAAAAGCTGCGCGCCCTGTGTCGTCTGTTGAGCCTGGGGCGCGTCGGACGTTTGCGGCTGTCCCGTCGGATGACCGCAGTCAAGACCGGCCAGTCCAAGCACTGCCAAAAGCGCCCACAGCGGGATGCCCAGAAGGCCGTGCTTGGGCCACGCGCGCGTCGTTCGGGTCGCCGAGCCGCGGGCGAACTGCGAAGGTTGCCGTCGAAAATTGCAGGTTTGATGAGTGATCTGGAGTCTCAAGAGGGTGTTCCTTTCCAATGCAAGCGAGGTCGGCCTCGCTGGGTCTGCGTCTGGTTCAATAGGCCAGTAGGTCAATCGGCCAATCGGCGGTGCAGTGAAGGACAGGGCGGAAAATGCGTCGCGAATCGGCCCTGCACGCGCAAAACCCGCGCGGGTCAGGCCCATCCGATCGCCCCTCTTCTACGTCGCAAGGCCGCCCGGCGTCGAGGTCTTTGCGCATCGGCGTCGCGGACCTTGTCCCCGCGGACTGTGAGGGGGGGCGCGGGCCAAGCGGCGGGCGGGCGCCGATTCGAAAGCGGCCAGCCGGTCCGTGTCGTCGCCCCGGAAATTCCCCTTGCCTCGTCCGCACCGGCCGTTTTTTGATTCGCGCATGCCAACCAAAAAACCGACGAAGACGGCGACGGCGAAGAAGGCTCCTGCGACCGGCAAGGGGGCTGCTGCAAAGACGGCACGTGATCCAGGGGAAGCGGCGTTTCTGCGCATCTTGGCGCGACTTGATGCGCTGCCCGCGGCGCAGGTCACACCGCCGCGCGGCGATGTGCGGATGGCGGCAAGCTTCGTGCTTTCGGACACCGTGCCGCGGCTTTTGGACCGGGCGCTGCTGGCTCGCTTTGTGGCCTTGCCCAAGTCAGAGTTTGATCACAGCGCGCTCGATGACCTGCGCTTGGCAGCCGAGGCCGCGCTGTGGACGCAGAGCCAGCTTGCGAACCAGGAAGCGGCCACATCGGGGGCGCGCCTGCCGGCGGACTTGGTCGCAGAGGCCAGCGCGCTGCGCAGCCGCATGCTGGATGTCTGCACCTATCACTTTCGCGACGATGCCGTGCTGCGCGCCCAGGTTGACGACATCCGCAGTGGCCAGGGGTATCTGGATCTAGCCGAAGATCTAAGCCGCTTGGCCGGCCTGTATCGCGACCAGGCCGCGACGCTGAAACAAGACCTGCGCTTCTATCGGCAAGACGATGCCAAGGCCGCGCTGGATCTGTCCGGCCGCATCACCCGCGAGCTTCGCAGCCAAGGCCCGCAGGCCGCCCGCGAGGTCGCTTGGCGCAGCTTCGCCGTGCTGGCGGCGCTGTATGCCGAGGTCGCGCGCGGGGCCCACTTCCTGCTGCGCGAGGCCGGCCAGACCGCCTTTCCTCCGCTGTATTCCGTCGCCCGCGCCGCGCCCAAGCGCCGCGAAAAGACACCGCCTGTGCCCCCGGCGCCGCCTTCGCCGCCCGGCACGTAAGCGGGGCAGCGCGCGCACCGGGAAGGGAGCGATGGGCCCGCGTACCTGGCCCCAATTCCTTCTAAAGAGAGCGATGGGCCCGCGTACCTGGCCCCAATTCCTTCTAAAGAGGGCGATGGGCCCGTCCTGGCGGCCCCAATTCCTTC
>JAYRFD010000510.1:0-12645 GCA_041908565.1 Polyangia bacterium
CATCGCTGGTATCGCGAGCGCTTTTCGGACTATCCACCGGAACGCCGCGTGCTGATTCCTTTCGTGTACTAGCGGTCCGGAAAGTGGCTGCATCCAGAAGAACACCCATGACGCATCCACGGATTGGTCCGACGCGACCCGTCGCTGATCAGGCCAGTTCAGACTCGATCGGAGCCTTGATCGAAGCCTCGATCGAAGCCTCGATTTCGCAGAGGTTCCCATGTCGCTGACGTCGTTCCTGCTGGGCATTGGCATCTGTCATCTGTTGATGGCGCTGCTTGTCTTGTGGAATCGCGCGCGCACCACGCACGTCTCGTTGGAACAGCCGCTGCCGGCGAATCCACCGACGGTGCACGTGCTGGTGCCGGCGCGCAATGAACAAAGCAATATCGGTGACTGTCTGGCGGCTCTGCGCGCGCAAGACTATCCCGCGCTGCGTATTCGCGTGATCGATGATCACTCCAGCGATCGCACGCCGCAGATCATCGCGCAGCACGCCGCCGAAGATCCGCGTGTCGAGGCTCGTTCAGCGCCCGATCTGCCCAAGGGCTGGCTGGGCAAGCCGCATGCGCTGTGGTCCGGCAGCCGCGATCTGACCAGTGACTACGTGCTGTTCTTGGATGCCGATGTGCGGCTGCGTCCGCACGCCGTTCGTCACGCTGTGTTGGCTGGCCTGTCGACGCAGGCCGGCTTGGTGAACATGGTGCCCAGGCTGCTGGCCGAGAGCTTCTGGGAACGCGCTGCGCAGCCGGTGATCGCCCAGATCTTGTTCACCTTTGTCGATCCGGTGCGCGTGCGTGATCGCGATTCGGACTTTGCTGTCGGCTATGGCCCGTTCATGTTCTTTGAACGCACCGCGTACGAAGAGATCGGTGGACACGCGGCGGTGGCCAGCGAAGTGGTGGAAGATCTGCGACTGGCGCAGCGCATCAAGCAGGCCGGCTTTCCTCTGGCGTATGTGCAGGCCACAGACAGCGTCGAGCTTCGCATGTACGACTCGCTGCGTTCGCTGATCGCTGGCTGGAAGAAGAACTTTCACGTCGCGCTGGGCGGCGCGCAGTGGTTCGCCCCGCTTGGCGCCTTGCTGCTGCTACTGGTGTACGGCACGCCTGCGATCGCGCTTTTGACCGCCATCGCATACTTCGTTCTGCATGGAGCCAGCGCTTACGCCAGTAAGCTTCTGACCGTCGCTGCACTGGTCTATGGCGCCGACTGGCTGGGGCGGATCGCGCTGCGCGCAACGTATGGAGTCACGCTGCACGGCGTGCGATCGCTGGGCGGCGCGCTGGTGGCGTACATCCTGTGCGCGTCCTCGTATCAATCGGTGATGGGACGGCCGGTTACGTGGCGCGGTCGTTCGTATCCGGCGTCCTAGCAGGGTCTTGCTGCGACGCGGCCTGTTGTGCTGAAGGCGGCGCGGTCTGGGTATCTTTGGTTCGTGCAAGCAGGGCCACAAAGTCGGGCTGCGACAGGAAGTGGTTGCGCACCGCCGGGTCTTGAATCTTGTCCGCTTGACCGAGCAAGCGCGTTCGACCTTCGGCAAGGACGTTCTTGGCCGAGGCATCCATGCCCATGCGTTCAAGCACGTTGGCATAGCTGGTTCGCACCAGGACTTCGTCGGTGCCCAGCCGAGTCAGAGCCTGCAGGATGGCGTACGCCTGCGCGGCGCTGCGCAAGGCCGAAGCCAGATCGTTTTGCTGCAGCTTGATGTCACTGTGCACCGCCAGAGCGCGCGCGAGATAGCGCGGGATCTTGTTCAAATCGACCACGGCTTGGTCCGCTTCTTTGGCGGCTGCTTGCAGATCGCCGCGCATCTGACAGACCTGCGCCAGCAAGATGTGGGCGGTGCCGCGGACTCGCAGATCACCCGCGCCATCGGCCAAGGCGATCGACTTGTTCGCATGTGCCACGGCTTCATCCAATCGACCGGTCAAGCGCAGCAAGGTGCCCAGGCTGCGGGTCGCGACGCTGGACAGCCGATGGAAACCGAAGCGATCGGACTGCGTGATGATGTCGCGCAGCAGCGTTTCGGCGCGCGCGTAGTTGGCAATGTCCAAATAGAAAAACGCAGCATCCAGCCGCTGCGAACAGGCGTTGCGCATATCGCCGATGGCTTCAAACAGATCGCCGGCTTTTTCGAAGTGCAGCGGGACGCGATCGAGCTGCCAGTTGATCGCGGCCTCGCTGCCGCGCAGCATGTGCACCATCGCTTCCGCGCTAGGTGATCGCTCTTGCGGTCTGGCATCGATCTGCGGTCGCAGGACATTAAACAGCGCGATGGCGCGGGGATAGTCACCGATGACATAGGCCTGCATCGTCGTGCGCGTCGCGGCGATGATGAAGGCGTCGCTGGACTCTCCCGATTCGCCGATCTCGCGCAGCATGTCGCACAGACGCTGCAGTTCATAGCCGTTGGAATGGCGCCCTGCGGCGATGGCCAGGACCCCGATCACCTGAAACCAGCGCGTGCTACGCGCCTGCAGATGCAGCAGTGCTTCATTGCCACAGCTGATGGCTCGCTCGTGATCGCCGCGCCACATATACGCTTCGGCTTGCACGGCCCACGCGTCGCCCAGAACGGTGCCGCTGGCCCCGCGAACCGTCGCGCGTTCCGCATGACGGATGACCGCGTCGAGGTCGTTGCCCTCAAGCGCTAGCCACGCCGCGCGGACATAGCAGCCGATGGCTCGTTCGGGCTGGTCACTGCGCACCCAGTGTTCAGCCAGCGCAGCGGCGTCTGGTTCGCCTGCTGCTTCCAGGAACTCCGCCGCCAAGTGATGACCCAGCGCACGATCCTGATCGGTCAACATGGCATGGGCGGCTTCGCGCACCAGCGTGTGCGTGAACGCGAATTCTTCATCGCCGGCCAGGTGCGAAGTCGGGCGCTGCGTCACTAGCTCGGCATGCCGTAGCTGTTCCAGATACAGCTTCAGCTGAGCCGGTGCCACCGCGTCACCCAGCAGTCGCGCGACGCCGCCGCGCCAGAAGACCATGCCGAAGATGCAGGCGGCCCGCAGCACCAGGCGCACTTCGGGAAGCAGACGTTCGATGCGCGACTGGACCAAGGCCAGCACGGTCTCTGGAACTTCATGCAGCGCTCCTGCCGTCGCCGCGCGCAAGAGCTCTTCCAAATAGAACGGATTTCCGGCCGCACGTTCGACGATGTTCTGCAGCAGATCGCTTGCAGCTGTTGTCCCCAGCACGGCGCGCGCGATCCGCTCGCTTGCTTTGCGTGGCAGGGCCGCTAGGCGAATCTCTTGCACGTCGCGTCCTTCCCACAGGCGCGGAAATACCTCGTGGATGTTGGGGCGTGCCAGCGCGATGACGAAGAACGGCAGATCGACCAGCTGACGAAGAGCCATCTCAAGCAGACGAACCGTTGGCTGATCTCCCCACTGCAGGTCTTCCAGGATCCACACCACGGGCTGCCGGCGACACTCGCCTTCCAGCAGATCCAAGACGGCGCGGCGAACTTGATCGCCCATCAGCTGTGGATCCAGGCGCGCTGCTGCAAGGGCCTGGCTAGTTCCGGCATTCGTTTCGCCCGACAGGACCGGGATCGCCAAGAGCTCGCCCAAGAACGCGACGACGCGCGGCTGTTCAGACGGAGGCAGGCGCTTTCCGATGTACGTCGACAGCTGGGCCCGCGCGCCTGCGGCGTCATCGCTTAGGGCCATGACGCGACGCACGGACTGGGCCAGCAAGCCAAACGGAGAGCTGGTGCTTAGCGAGTCGCCCTGGGCTGTCCACAGCGTCAGGTGTTCATGGCGAAGCTGCGCACGTCGCAAGAATTCCAAGGACAGGCGGGACTTGCCGATGCCAGCCTCGCCGACGATCACGATCGCACGAGCCCGCTCTTCGCCGATGCTGTCCGAAAGCAGGGTCAGCAGTAGATCCAGCTCGCGATCGCGACCGAAGAACGGTGTCTGTCGCGTCGGTACGGCCAAGGCCGACTCGTTCTGCGATCGCTCGGCCAGCAGCAGATGATCGCTGGTCAGAAATCGAGCATCGAGCAGGCCATGCGTGACGTCGTCCAAGGCGATCGGCGCCTCGCTGCCGGCTTCGGGATGAGGCATCGATGCAAGAAGCAGCAGCGCGCGCTCGATAGCGCCCGCATCCAAGATGCCCTCTTGCCAGTCGCCGCGGCCGGTACAAACGGCGATGCGGACCGCAGCCGTGGCGCTATCCGATGCGAACAGCTTGCGGCAGCGTTCGCGCAAGCGCAGAGCCAGTCGTGCAGCCTGTCGTGCCTGATCAAAAGCCGTGGGCTGATCGCTGATCAACGCCAGCAGCGTCCCGTCGGGAAGTGACTCGATGCGCGCCCCAAAGGGAGCACCCAAGCCGCTGGCTGCACTGAATAGATCGCGTTCGATCGAGGCCGAAAGCGTGGGCGCATCGTCCATGTTCAGCGGCCGTCCCGCGGCAATCACCACGGAAAGCAGGCGCTGCTCATGGCTGGTCAGGGCCAGTGGGTGTGCGCGCTCTGCTGTCGACTGCGCTTCTTCTGCGCTCAGCTCATCGGGCGGTGGCAGTTCAAGCAGGGCCGACAACACTGCGTCGGCCGTCGGCGGTCTTCGTTCGCGATCTTTGTCCAGCAGGCGGGTGATCAGCTGGCGCAGTGCAGGCGGAACACCAGGGCGCAGCGTGCCGATGTCGGCGGCCGGTTCAAAAAGGATCTTGGCGAATACGCCCATCATCTGTTCCGACGCGAACGGTGGGCGACCGCAGAGGGCTTCAAACAGAACGCAGCCCAGCGAGAACAAATCCGTGCGTGCGTCGACTTCGCGTCCGCCCCGCACTTGCTCTGGCGCCATGTAGTCGGGCGTGCCCAGAATGGTCCCGGTTCGCGTGGCCGCCGCTGCGCTGAACGGACGCGCGATGCCAAAGTCGAGCAGGCGCACATTCTTGGCGAGACCGTCGACCAGAAACACATTGCCCGGCTTGATGTCGCGGTGAATGACGCCTTGGTGATGCGCACCGGCCAGCGCACTGGCGATGGCGATGCTCAAGTCGATGACATCGGCGATGGCCAGCCGACCCTGCTTCAGTCGGGCAGCCAGGTCTTCGCCGCTCAGCCACTCCATGGCCAGATAGGGAGCGCCATTCCCAAGCGTGCCATGGCCGACGTAGCGCACGATGTTTGGGTGCTGCAGATCGTGCAGCACATGCACCTCGCGCGAGAAGCGCTGCAGCGTTGCGCTGTCATGGCTGCGCAGCACCTTGACGGCGACTGCTTCCGCGCGCTGCAGATCGCGAGCACGATAGACGGTGCCCATGCCGCCTTCGGCGACAAACTCTGTTAGCAGATATCGCTGATCGAGAAGCGTCCCGACCGCCGGCGGCTGCATGCTGATTATTGTAGGGGAGTCCGTCGCCGAAGCGACGTGGGATCACAGGCGGGCTCGCAGGGCTGCCTAGAAGCCCAGGCGACCACCGAAGCGGAAGTACATCGGCTCTTGGAAGGCCACCGGCTGGCCGTAGTTGCTGTTGACGACCGGGATGGTGCCGGCGATCGTGCGCAGGCGGCGCAGATCTTCGATGGAGCCGCCCGGGATCGACTGCACCGGGTCGTTGGTATAGGTGTCGTCGACGTTGGTAACGGCGCGCTGATTGAACAGGTTGATGACGTCGGCGAACAGGCGCAGTGTAACGCCCTTGCCCAGCTGCTGATCGTAACCAAAGCTGAAGTCAAACTGCGACACCGGGGGCGTGCGACCGCCGGCTCCGCGCGGCAGGATGTAGACCTCGTTGCTGCCGTAGTACAGGTGGGTACCCAGCACTTCGATCGGACGGCCCGAGTAGGCCGAGAACGTCAGACCAAAGGTCAGCTGGGCCTTGGCGCCGACCGGCTGAACATAGAAGCCGGACAGCTTGAAGTTGTGCGGGCGATCGTTGGGCAGCGGGCCGCTGCGGTTGGCCAGAAGATCCGTCAGGTCGAACTGCGACGAACCATTGGGATCCAGCTGACCGTTCGATGGGCTGAACAGACCCGGATAGTTGCCGACCGTGCGCGAGTAGGTGTAGCTGCCGATGACGCTGAAGCGGTTCGACAGGCGCTTGTTCAGGGTGAAGACCAGCGCGTCGTAGTTGCGGACGGCGCGCGGGAACACAACGCCCGCTGCGCGATAGCCTTCCAAGCGCTTCTGCGCCAGCGTCAGCGCCTGCTGCTTGTCGGCATTCATCGGATCGCCCATCAGTGCCTGCTGAGCCGTGTCGATGTCGCGCTGCAGCTCGGTGACGCGGTTCGGGTCTGCGGTTTGGCCGGGGTTGGCCAAGAAGTAATAGCCGCCGCCATCGGTCGACACGTCTTCGATCACGCGGCCCAGGTCGCGATGGATGTAGCTGACGCCGAACACCATGTCGAAGCCGACGTCGTACTGCAGGCCGGCGATGATCTCGTTGATGAACTGACCCTGCAGACCGGGGGCCACATTGCCGACGGTGCCGCCGGCGACATAGCCGGTGGGGAAGCGGCAGTTCGGCGTGCGGGTCGGGTCTGCCACGGGGCGGCCGGCTCCGTTGACACTGCCAGGCTGCGAGGTGGTGGGGCAGGTTGGGTCGTTGTTCGCGTACGGGACGTACTGCGAAGCAAACAGGCCTTCACCCGTGAACTGACGATCGACCAGGTTCGTCGGGATCGATGTGTAGAAGCGGCCGTAGTTGAAGAACAGCTTGCCGCGACCCGGCCGGCTGGTCAGCTGCGTAAAGTCCCAGGTCAGGCCGATGCGCGGCGCAAGGTTGTCGTAGATGCCCAGGGCCAGCTTGCCGATGGTGGGGTTCGCAGGATCCGACTTCAGATCCATGCCGTACAGCTCTTGCGCTTCCCAGCGGATGCCGGCGTTTAGCACCAAGCCCGGCAGCCAGCCGATGTTCCAGCTGTCGCGCAGATAGACGGCAAAGTTGCGGGCCTGCGTGACGCCGCGGAAGCGGTTGTAGTGACAGGCGCCATCGCCCAGATCGGGGTGCGGGCAGCTTGGCGACCACGGCTGGGCGAACTCTCGGATGATCTGTTGCTGACCGCCGTTGCCATCGGTGCTGAAGATGCGGTGGCCCTTGGTTGGATCGCCCGGGTTGTTGGGATCGAAGTCGGTGCCGCTGTACGAACGCTGGTTGTCGGCCAGGACCGCTTCAAAGTCGAAGCCGGCCTTGATGGCGTGGATGCCGCGGAACGGGTTGTACTTGCCCGTGAAGCTTAGGAACGCCGTCAGCGAGGCATTCGCCATGTGACGCTGCTGCACCTGGTTGATCAGCAGACCGAAGCCGCGACGGTAATCGGTCAGCGGGCAGGGGTTGAAGCGCTGCTGCGCGCCACCGGCCGAAGTGCGATCTTGCCGCACGCAGGGCGCGACGTTTTCAAAGTCCGACAGCGAGTACGGATCTGCCGGATCGGCGAACCACACCACCTGCTGCTGATCACCCAGCTTCGGTGTCTCGCTGCGGCCTTGGTAGTGGTAGCCGTACAGGATGTCGATCTGCAGCTTGCGGTTGAACAGCTTGCCGATGTAGCGCGCGTTGGCGTCGTGAATCTGATCGATGCGGTAGTACTTCTGGGAAGGCACGTCGTAGCCGCGGACGTTGGCGAAGTCGTCGTATTCCGACGGCGAAGCGATGTAGCCCAGGGTCAGGTTGTGGTCGGGGCTGAAGTTGAACTGCAGCTTGGCGATGCCGTTGTACAGGCGCTTGGTGCGGATGAAGTCCTGCGCGCCGTCCGAGATCTCGTTGGTGCGCAGCGCCAACAATCGAGAACCAGCACACAGCGCACTGTCGCGCAGGTAGTTCGGACACTCGTAGTTGGGATCGGCTTCCGCCAGCGTGACGCCGTTGTTGTTGGGGTTGTAGGTCTGCGTGCGGACGCGGCGCTGCACGAGCAAGTCAGTCACCGTTGGCGCGAAGCCGACGTAGAACCAGATGCGGTCCTTCCACAGATAGCCGCCCAAGTCGAAGCCGACGTCGTAAAGCAGGTTGGTCTTGGTGCGGGTGGCCAGCGATTCGCCCAGACGAGCAACCGTGCGCGCGTCCAGCTGATAGGGCTGGATCGATCCGAAGACACTGCCGTGGAATTCGTTGCCGCCGGACTTGGTGACCAGGTTGATCACACCGCCCGTGGCACGGCCAAATTCGGCCTGATAACCACCGGTGTTGATCGTGACTTCTTTGATGAAGTACTGCGACAGCTCGGTACCGGCGATGCCGGTGTTGGGATCGGTGGTGTTGACGCCGTCGATGAAGAAGCTGTTTTCAGCGCCGGTGGATCCAGAGACCGAGACGCCGACATCGTTGCCTGGCGTGTTGCCGCCGCCGCTGACACTGAAGTTGCGCGGCGTCACGTCGGCTGCGCCTGGAGCCAGGGCCAGCACCGCGTCATAGGTGCGGCCACGAACCGGCGTGTTGCGCAGGATCTCTTGGTTGATCTCGACACCCGTGGATGCGGTCGCGGTGTCGACGTTGGGGGCGGACTCGCGGATGACTTTGACCTCGCGCTTGCCGCCCGTCAGCTGGATGGTGGCGTTGATCGTCAGCGTCTTGCCGATCGAGATGCGGATGCCCTTGCGTTCTTCCTTGGGCTTGTCGTCCGAGCCGAAGTAGAACGCGATCTGGTAGTCATCCCCGGGAGGCAGCTGCGTGATGATGTACTTGCCTGCCGCGTCGGTCACTTCCGACTGAAACTCTTGCAGCGCCGGGCCCTGCACGACGATCGTGACCGATCCGAGCTTCTTGCCGTTTTCGTCGGTCACCGTGCCTTGGATGGCGCCAAGCTGGGCTTGCGCGAAGGCCACTGCGCTGAGCAACAGCACAGACAGCGCGCTCCACACGCCGACCCAGCCACGGCTGGGTAAGCGCCGAATCACGACACGCGGGTTGGAAGAGGCAGGCGACGTCTGCATAACAGAACTCTCCTCATCACGAGTTCACGCGGCCCAGAGGCCGACACCATCCAGCAAGGCTGCCCGGCTCCCCCCGGACCGCAGCCCAAAAACCAAAACGAAAATCAGCTCGCGCAGGCGTTGACCTTGGCTGCCGGCACGGACGTGTCTACCAGGTGGGGATCGTCCATCCCTGGCATCGCTGGCGGATCGGCGACGATCGTTGCTTCGACCTTGATGTCTTCGCTAAGCGAGTTGCGGCCCATGCCCGGCGTGTGTGCGGCGTCCTGCGCGATGTCGCGGATGTCCGATCCGCGGATCACGACTTTCAGCTTCACGTCATCGCTGGCCCCGACGGCGTTCACCCACGTGCCGCTGACCGGCGCGACGTACAGAGATCGCTGGATGCCGCGATAGCAGTCAGCGTTATATCCATTGCGCAGGACCACAGGGACGCTCATGGCGGCGCCGCCGTTGACGGTGATCTCTGCCGTGGTGATGGTGCCGGCTTGGAAGCGGGTGTGATCGACGCCCGCATTGGTCGTGACCACGACGGCACTGCTGTTGGCAAGGCCGAGGACTTTGTCGCCCTGCGTGACGTCGCCGGTCTGCGTGTTGGTGACGGCAAAGGGCTGGGTCGTAAACGTCAGCAGCGACTTGGCGCGATCGTCCAGCAGCACCTTGTCGGCGGTGTTGCGACCCGACAGCCCGGGGTTGATCACCACGCGGTAGGTCGTATTGGGCTCTAGCGCGCGCAGCGGATCGTCGGCGATTTTCTTGATGTCGCGCGTGTTGCTTGCATCATCTCGCAGACAGGCCAGCGGCCCGTCGGGGTCGATGGCTGGCAGCACTTCCAGCTGCAGCGCCGGTCCGTAGTCAAACGTCGTCGGATCCGGGGTCAGGGCTGATCCGGCCAGCTGCAGCGAGGTGTACGCCGTGGGGATGCCCGTGCAGCCGTCGCATTCCAGCTTGATGACATCGCGGTCGCGCAGATCCAGCTCGCAGATCTCCGTCGCCAGCTTTCCATCGCTGGGCGCCTTTTCAACGTCGACGCCATTGAGCTTCAGCGGCAGCTTGTTGAACACCACGCGCAGCTTGGTCGCGTGCTCAACCGTCGGCGGGTTCTTCTTGATGCTGAAGGCGTCCTTGAACGGACTGTTCACACACTCCGGGGTGTCCTTCAGGTTGGCAGCCTCGCAGTCCAGAGGCGCGCTGGTGTCGATGAACTGGTGTCCATCGCTGAGCGTCAGGCGCTCGACCTTGAGTGCTCCGGGGGGCTCCGCTTCCTGACCCGTGCTGTAGTCATCGCAAGCAGATAATGTGGTTAAGCTCACGATTGCTGCGCTGCCAATCAGGAGGGAAGACAAGGTATGGCGTCGGCTCATGCTCGTTCCTTATGCTCTGAACCTGTTAGCTGAATTGCACATCTTTTCAGGTTCTTTTGTCAATTGTTTTCCGAGAGACACCCAGTCCGGACGGGGTCGGAATCGGCTCGGGCTGGCTGGGGGAACAGAGGCTACGGGGTGGGGTGGGACCACAGCGCCTGGGCCTCGCCGCGCAGGCGGTCGACCTCGCGTGCGACTTGGGCGATGAAGTCGTCCAGCGGCTCACCCGGAGGGGGAGGCTGCATGGGGGCGCCAACTGCCACCGCGATGTGCCCGGGATAGACCGGGAAGGTATCGCGGGGCAGGACGGCGTAGGTGCCAAAAATGCCGACGGGAACGATGGGGAAGCCAGCCTGCTGCGCCAGGATGAAGCCGCCCTTTTTGAACGACTGAAGGGTCTGTCCGTCGCCGCGAGTGCCTTCGGGAAACACCAGGACCGAGCGTCCTTTGCGCAGGCGTTCACCGGCTTGCGACATGCTGCGAAAGGCAGAGCTGCGGTTTTTCCGATTGATGAAAACGAAACCTGCCAACCACATTCCCCAGCTGAAGATGGGCAGGATCAGCAGGGATCGCTTGGCAACCATCACAACTTTTTGAGGCAATGTTGCATACAAAGCCAAGATGTCGGTAAGCGACTCGTGGTTGCTCAAGTAAATGTATCGCTCGTCCGGGCGCAGCTGGGGCGAGACGCTGCGGCGATAGCGAATGCCACCGAAGGCAAAGATCACCTTGGGCCAAAGCTGCGCGAACCACAGGTACAGATCGCCGCGCGGAGACAGCGGCATGGTGACCGTGGCCACAACGGACAGCAGGAACGTCCAGGCAATGATGAAGAAACTGGTGAGGAAGGCTCGCCAGCGCACAAGGCCGCCGGGTCTCGCTTCTGCCATCGTGGTCGGTTCTCCTAACTTGCTGGGGATCCAGAATCGGTGCCGCCGCCTGGCGGCTTCACTGCGCGGGCCTTCTGCAGCACCGCGGCGCGAAATTCGTCGACGGGACGCAGAGCAAAGCGAGCCAGCTTGCGCTGCTGACCATCCCCTTCGAAGTACAGCGACACCAGCTGAGCACACAGCGCCAGCAGCGCCTGTGTCATCGATCGCAGCGGCTGCGAGATCGGCGTCAGCGCGGGCTGTCCACTTTTGTCCTGCTCGTGCGCGCCAAGCGCTCGACGGTACAGCTGATGGCAGCGCTCGACCTCGACCAGAAAGGCGGTGCCGGCCAAGCGATGGATGTCACCGGCAAAGCCGCGCGTCTCGATGCGCTGCAGCCGATCCTCCGCTTCGCGCAGCTGACTTGCATAGTCCAGCGCCAGAAAGGCCAGTCCGTCGGGGAAAACGGCGCTTAGGATCTCGGCCGCGCGCACCGCTTCGGGGTGCAGATCGCTGGGCAGACTGGCATAGGCCAGCAGGCGTTCGTGCAAAAGACGCCAGGCGGTGTCGGCCATCTGATCGACGGGCGCGGGCTCGACGGAAACGCCGCTGGACTGCTGCTGCAGCCAGATCTGCTGCAAGGCATCGGCTTCTTGCCGCAGGCGGGCTGCTCCTCGGCGTAGCGGCTGCGCTTCTTCCGATGTCAGCGCTTCCAGCGTACTGACCAGCTGTCGCGCCAGCGCGATGCCGGCCACGACATCGAAGCGAGGCAGGCGCGCATACTGCGCTGGATCGAAGTCATCCACGATAGAGACTGCATCCTCCATGGAGCGTCTCTATATCCTGCCGATCGCGTCGAAACAACAGCCAAGCCGGCGCGGGCCGCAGCGCCGCTAATGGAACAGCTGCTTTAGGACAACGCTCGCGGTCGTGAAGTAGATGACCAGACCGCTGACATCGACCAAGGTCGCCACAAACGGCGCTGATGCAGTGGCTGGATCCAGGCCCAAGCGGCGCAGCAAGAACGGCAGCATCGATCCGCAGATCGTGCCGAACGTGACCACGCCGACCAGGCTCAGCGAGACGGCAATGGCGACGCCGGTAAAGTGCGGACCATAGACGGCGATGCGGTTGGGCCACAGCACGATGCGCAGGAAGCCGATCAGCCCCAGGATCGAACCCAGCACGATGCCGGACAGCGCTTCACGTCGCAGCACGCGCACCCAGTCGCTGCCTTCCAGCTCGCGCACGGCCAAGGATCGAATGATCAGCGAAGTGGCCTGCGATCCCGAGTTACCGCCCGAGCTGATGATCAGCGGTACGAACAGCGCCAGCACGACGACCTTTTCGATCTCGTGCTGGAAGTAACCCATCGCGGTGGCGGTCAGCATTTCGCCGACGAACAGGACGGCCAGCCAGCCCGCGCGCTTGCGGATCATGTCCAGAAACGGGCTGTCCATATAGGGCGCTTCCAGCGCCTGCATACCGCCCAGCTTCTGGATGTCCTCTGTCGCTTCTTCTTCCGCC
>JAYRFD010000511.1:0-2161 GCA_041908565.1 Polyangia bacterium
ACCGATAGGAGGAGGTCGATCGACCGATAGGAGGTGGTCGATCGACCGATAGGAGGTGGTCGATCGTTCAGTCCCAGGCGGTCGATCGTTCGGTCCCAGGCGGTCGATCGCTCGGTCCCAGGCGGTCGATCGCTCTATAAGTGGCGGTGGTTGGACCTATTTGGCCTGACCACTGCCTGTGCGCGGGGGGCGGCGGATCCCCCGCTTGGCGCGGGACTGGGCGCTGTAAGGTGTCCGGACCCGGGCGCGCGCCGTGCAGCCGCTGGCCTTCGCAGGAAGGACTGCCGACCCGCCGCCCGCCTGCCGCATCGTTAGAAAGGAACGCCGTGACCTCGCCCGCTGCCGCCTCTGTCTTTGAGCCGATCCGCATCGGCGACCTGCGCCTGCGCAACCGCATTGTCAAGACGGCCACCTATGAAGGGATGGCGGTCGACGGCCTGCCCAGTGAGCTTCTGAAGCGGCACCATGTGGAGCTTGCGCGCGGCGGGGTCGGCCTTACGACCGTCGCCTACTGCGCGGTATCGCCCGAGGGCCGCACCTTTGAAGGCCAGCTGGTGATGCAGCCGCCGGCGGTGGCCCCGCTGCGCGCGCTGACCGACGCCGTGCATCGCGAGGGCGCGGCCGTCATGCTGCAGCTTGGACACTGCGGCGGCTTTAGTAAGAACGCCTCGCTGGGCTTTCGTGGGCCGCTGGGTCCGTCGTTTGGCTTCAATGCCTATGGCGTGCTGAAGGGCATGCCGTTTGTCCGGGCCATGCGACCGACCGATCTGGACCGGACCTGCGACGACTTCGTGCAGGCCGCGCGCCTGGCGGTCGAGGCCGGCTTCGATGCCATCGAGCTGCACCTGGGCCATTGCTATCTGCTGAGCCAGTTCCTAAGCCCGCGGCTGAACCGGCGCACCGACGAATACGGCGGCTCGCTGCCCAATCGCCTGCGCTTTCCCCTGCAGGTGGTGCAGCGGGTCCGCGACGCCCTGGGACCCAAGGTTGCCGTCTTTGCCAAGCTGAACCTGGACGACGGCGTGCCGGACGGTCTGCACATCGACGAAGCGGTGGCCGTCGCGCAGGCGCTGCAGGCTGTGGGGACCAGCGCCCTGGTGCTGTCCGGCGGCCTGGTTTCGCACAGCGCGCTGTTCCTGCTGCGTGGCGATCGCCCGCTGCGCCAGATGATCCAGGTCGAACCGAACCCACTGCAGAAGCTGGCCATCGCGCTGTTTGGGCCGTTCCTGGTTCGCCGGATCCCGTTTGAGCCGCTGTTCTTCCTGCCGCTGGCCAAGCAGGTGCGTGCGGCGGTGCGCATGCCGTTGGTCTATCTGGGCGGGGCGGCCCAGCTGGCCGACTTGGTTCGCGTGCGGGGGGAGGGCTTTGAGCTAGTCGCCCTGGGCCGCGCGCTGATCCGCGACCCCGCCTTGCTGTCGCGATATGCCCGTGGGGAAGCCACCCACAGTACCTGCGAGCCCTGCAACCGCTGCATCACCGAGATGGACCGATCCGGCGGCGTCGCCTGCGCCCACGAGCCCTGGCAGCTTGAGCGCCGACGCAAAGAAGTGGCTGCTGGCCTGCACTTGCGCGTGTGTTCGTAAGCTGGGCATTGGTGCGCGGCGGGCAACAGTCTTTCCCGCAAGACAAGGCTTATCAAGTGGGCGCACCCTGGTTACTAATGAAGCACTGAGTACGTTGGCTCTCAAGCTCGTCGCATCGCAAGGAGATCTCATGAAGCGCTCACTGTTCCTGTCCGCAGCTTTCGCCCTGGTTTCGTTGGTTGTTCCCTCGCTGGCCAGCGCCACGCCGTGGGAGATCGATTCCAGCCACTCGGCCGCGTCGTTTTCGGTTCGCCACCTGATGGTCAGCAACGTGCGTGGTGAGCTTGGCAAGATCACCGGCACCATCAACCTGGATGACAAGGACATCACCAAGTCGACAGTGGAAGCGACCGTTGAGATGGCCGGCATCAACACCCGCGATGCCAAGCGCGACGAACACCTGCGCAGCCCCGACTTCTTCGACGTCGCCAAGTTCCCCAACCTGACGTTCAAGTCGACCAAGGTGGAAAAGGCCGGCGCGGGACTGAAGGTCACGGGCAACCTGACCATCCACGGCGTCACCAAGGAAGTGGTGCTGAACGTCGAGGGACCGGCCCCGGCCACCAAGGATCCGTGGG
>JAYRFD010000512.1:0-4678 GCA_041908565.1 Polyangia bacterium
AGACGAGCAGGATGCTGACCAGCGCCCGTCCCAGCGCCGAGTCGAGCCGGATCGACTCCCGAATCGCCACCAGCTCCTTCTTCCCGTCGGCGAAGTGCTCTTCATACATATCGCAGAAGTGCTTGATTGACCGGCTAATGCGGTCAAATTTGAGCACAACGACGACATCAGCACTTGTCGCCAGCGCATTCGCCAGTCCCACGCGATCCGCTTTTCCCCCGGATTCAATATCGTGATAAATCTTGACCAGCCGTTGCCCCTGCGATGCGCAATATGACTCAATCGCGTGCCGTTGAGCATCAAGCGATAAACCATCATTCGCCTGCATGTCGGTGCTAACCCGAACATACCCCACAGCCAGCCTAGCACTCGTCAATTGCTGAGAAACGACATTACCG
The DNA here is from genome assembly GCA_041908565.1 of Polyangia bacterium. Classification (GTDB taxonomy): domain Bacteria; phylum Myxococcota_A; class Polyangia; order Palsa-1104; family JAEUJZ01; genus JAEUJZ01. The sequence continues at coordinate 399 of JAYRFD010000512.1, forward strand.
CGCGAACTGTACCCACTCATCTCGCCTGTCCCTTTCCGCGTGCGCCCAAGTGCGCCGCTGTGGGTACAGGCTTAAACCCCGTTTACGTCCTTGACCAGCACGCTGGTTGGCTGCTGACAGACGGGAAGCGCAAGGGCTGCGGTCCCGCGGCTGCTGAACACGCCTTTGCCCTGGTTGAACATGATCGTGACGCGATACTCGGTTGTGGTGCCGGGTTCTGGGGCCCGGTTGGCCACAGCAATATCGGGCAGACCATCGCTGTTGAAGTCGCCGATCGCCAGTCCGATTGGCTCGACGCCGACGTCCAGCCGGTTCTGCGTCACCGTCAGCGTTCCCGTGCCGTCGTTCAGCAGGATGGTTAGCTCACCATTGGCTGGCGCAATGTACTGGTTGGCCACGACCAAGTCGGCACTGCCATCGCCATTGAAGTCACCGGCCGCAATCGCTGCGGGGTTCAGCCCGACAGAGATCGCGCTGCCCGCTTGGAACACGCCGGCGCCATCGTTCTTCAACACCTGAACCGTTCCGTCGATCGTATTGGCAACCACCAAGTCATTGTCGCGATCCTTGTCCAAGTCCGCCGCGACGATGGGTCCTGGGCCATTACCGACGGGAATGATCTGGGTACGAACCAGGTTCTGCAGCAGCGTAAACAGCACGCGGACCTCGTTCTTCGATGAATCCGTAAGTGCCGCGTCGATCTGCGTGGTGGGATCGAACTTGCTGATCACAAGTCCGCCGCTGACCGACGGCCCGCTGTTGGCAAACTGGAATGCCTTGAAGTCGATCGAGGGCGTGTAGAAGCGAAACAGATCCTTGCGGCTGTCCTCTTTCATGTCGGTGTTGACGACCTTGATGTTGGTCAGCCCAAAGCCCGCCTTGCTGGGCGTGGTCACTTCGAGCAGCGACGAAGACTTGTACGTCACATTGCTGGCTGGCTTGCTGCCCATGGTGACGCTGGCGCCGGGCTTGAAGCCCCAGCCGCTGAGCAGCACCTTTTCGCCACCAGCGGTCGAGCCCAAGGTCGGCGACACCGCGGTCAGCATCGGCTTCTTTCCAGTGCAAGCCATGTCGCTGAACGGATCGAGCGGCACACGCAGCGTCTCGTCCCGACCGACAAACATCGGCTGGCTGGCATTGCCCGTCGCCAGCAAGCAGCCACCCGCACCCTCGGCAGCGAAGGCACCAACGCTGATGTTGATGTCACCGCTGAAGCCGCCGGGCAGCCGCAAAAGGAAGCTCGATGTCGATGCCCCCGGGGAAGACAGCTTCAGCGGCTCGATGTCTTTGATCGATGCCAGCACCTTCTGCGTTCCGACATCGCTATGCGCCGCCACGACATCCAAAGACTGCGCGCCGCCGGGAATGTTCTCGACGGTAACCAGCAGTGTCGGCCCACGCGAACAAGCCAGCAAGCCCAGCACAGCGAGAGGCAGAAGAGAGCGCTTCATAGTGACCTCCCAGAGCACGTCTTAAGTTAGAAACTGAGTCGCTCGACGATGCTTAGAACTCAACCGGGCGCGTGCCGAGATCGCTGCTTGGCTCGCGCAGGTACAGACCGACGCCGACCCCCACACCGACTGCTGCCGCAGCGACTCCACCGACGACCAGCCAGAACCACGGACGCTTGTAGACCGGCTCTTTCTTGGTCGTTGTGGCCAAGAGCAGAGCCGCCTCTGCTTTCTTGCGTTCTTCTTCGCGCGCCTTGGCCAAGGCCTCTGCTTCCTCGACGCGCTGCTGGGCCAGCCGAGCGGCGGCCTCGCGCTCCAGAGACGACTTCTCGGCCTCGATCTTGGCGCGCATGGCGGCGGCATGCGCTTCGGCCTCTGGCACCAGTGCGGACTTCGAGTCTTCTTTCAAGAAGCGCTCGTAGTTCGAAAGCGCCTCTTGCCACTGTCCAGCTTTGCGATGCGCTTGCGCGATGTTGAAGATCAGCGTCGGTAACTGCCGCAGCTGATACGCCGCTCGATAGTCATCGATGGCGCCGGCATAGTCCCCGCTTGCGAACCGCTGGGTCGCGCGGTTGATGAATTCTTTCGGGGTCTTTGGATCCGGCGCGGCCGCAGGCTGCGAAACAGCAGGAGAAGATGCAGCGGCTGATTCCTGTGCGACCGCGGGGCTGCCGGCCAACAGCAGGAGCAAGAGCGAGCTAACGCGCCACAGGAACGTCGTCATCGTCATTGTTCTTCTTACCGGGTCCTGGCGGCGAGCCCCCTGGCCGCCCGGTGGGTTTCACGATGCGCTTGATGGGTGGTGTCGTCTTCTTGATATCCACCACCGGCTTGGCGGCAGGATCGGTCGTCGGAACTGGAGGTACCGCGATCAGCTTCACCAGACGCGTGTCGTCCATCGCCCCATCGAAGACGACCTTCTGATCGTGGTACCCGGCCATGCGCAGCAGCAGCTCGACGTTGCCTTGTCCGCGCGTCCGCTCGTCGCGCCAGGGTGTGCTGCCCAGCACTCGCTGCTCTGCCGCAGACAAGACCTGCGCGCCGCGTGGATCGCTATCGATGCTAAGCGTCACTTTTTGCGGCGTGGGCTTGGCGACTTCAGGACCCGTGGGACCCGTCCCTGACTTCCCCGTCGGTGTGCGCGACCACACCGTGATGCCGACAGCCGATACGGCCAGCAGAAACGCCGTTACCAGCAAGGCGGCACGACTGCGCGGCTTCTCGTTGGTCTTTGAGTTCTCGCTTTTGTTCGCCAGATCGGGGGGCGCAACGATGACCACCGATGCTCCGCCCGATGCGGTCGAGTGCTGGCCTAGCTGCTCAAGAGACTGCAGCACCTGGCGCATCGACGGACGCACCTCGGGCTTTTTCTCGAGCATGTTGTGGACCAGCGTCTCGATATCCGGTCCGATCGCAGGCACAAGCTCGCGCAGCTGCTGCGGCTTTTCAACGATGTGCTTGGCGATCAGATCGCCCGAGCCATCGCCGGTAAACGGCGGCCGTCCCGACAGCATCTGGTACAGCATGCAGCCCAGCGAGTACACGTCCGATCGATCGCTGGTCTGGCCGATGCCGCGGCACTGCTCCGGAGACATATACGTCGGCGTGCCAATGATGGCGCCCGTGGTGGTTTTAAGAACCTGACCGTTTTCAGGCTCCATCACTTTGGCGATGCCGAAGTCCAGAACCTTGGCGCGTTCCCCCGACGGAGTCTCGGGATCAGGGACCATCAAGACGTTCTCGGGTTTCAGATCGCGATGAACGACGTTCTTGTCATGTGCGGCGGCCAAGGCGGCCGCGATCTGCCGCGTGATGCGCAGCGCATCTGCGGGCGATAGCTTTTCGACTTTGGCCAGGCGTGCGCGCAGCGACTCGCCTTCCAAGAACTCCATCATCATGTACGCGGAGCCGTCGGAAAGCTGGCCGAAGTCAAAAACGCGCACCAAGCCCACGTGGTGCACCAAGCTGGTCGTCTTCGCTTCGTTTAGAAAGCGCCGAACCGAGTCCTGATCCGCCATCAGCTTGGCGTGCATCACCTTGACGGCGACGCGCTGGTTCAGCGCCTCGTGCTGCGCTTCAAACACCGTCCCCATACCCCCCACACCGACCACGCGGGTGATCTTGTACTTACCGACGTCCTGCCCAATTAGGGCATGCGGTGCATCGTCGCTGTTGGCCTGTGCGCTCATGACGGATGGAGAGCCTGATCATTGTACGTGAACTCCATGGGAATTAATACAGCCCAGATGGTTGCGTTCGCGTACCCCGGCTGAAACAGCAGACCACGACGCAAAAATCGCCTGTGGTAGCATGCGCCGCGTGAACCGCTACCGCTGCGGCAAGTGCCCGTACATCTATGACCCTGCCAAGGGCGATCCCGATGGGGGCATCCCGCCCGGCACGCCGTTTTCTCGCATTCCGGAAAGCTGGCGCTGCCCGGTGTGTGGAGCCAGCAAGCGCGACTTCTATCCGCTGGACGAGGCTTCGCCGGCCCGACCGCAAGCCGCGGCATCCACGCAGCGTCCCGTCACTGAAGCGTCCATCGACGCGCAGGCATCCTCGCCGCTTTTGCCCCGCCCGCTGCCGGCTGAACAGCCGCAGTGGACCGTCGGATCGCTCAAGTCCAAGCGATAGCTTCAGTCGGCAAACGGACCGACGCGCCAGCGAACGAACAGCCAGATCGCACCGGCCAACACCAGCAGCCACAGGAACAGGCTCAGCCAGTTTTCTGCCACGAAGACGGCCAAGCGCCGACGGGACGCTCGCCGACCGAGGGCACTGCCGGCGCCCCCCAAGGCGCGACGATCGATGCGAGCAGCGCGGCCCGTG
>JAYRFD010000513.1:0-5962 GCA_041908565.1 Polyangia bacterium
ATGCCGCCGATGACCACCAAAAGCGGCATCCCCACCGGGGCCGTGCGTGGCTTCGTCAGCATGCTTCTGCGCCTGATTGCCGACGAAAAACCCACCCACCTGGCTGTGGTCTTCGACGCTGAAGGGCGCAGCAAGCGCGCCGAACTGTACGCCGCCTACAAAGCCAACCGCAGCGAAACCCCGCCTGATCTGATCCCGCAGTTCGACCTGGCTCGTCGCATGGTGCGCGCGCTGGGCATCGCCTGCTTGGACGCAACCGATGTCGAAGCGGATGACATCCTGGCCACGCTGGCGCAGGCCGGTCGCCGCGATGGTCTGCCGGTGGTGTTGGTGTCTTCCGACAAGGACTTGATGCAGCTTGTGCAAGACGGGCACATCGAGCTTCTGGACACCATGAAGGAAGAGGGCCGCGGCAAGCGCTTCGCCGAAAAGGATGTCGTCGAAAAGTTTGGCGTGCCGCCGTCTCAGCTGGGCGATGTCTTGTCGCTGATGGGTGATACCAGCGACAACATTCCCGGCGTGCCGGGAGTCGGCCCCAAGACCGCGTCGCAGCTGATCCTGCACTTCGGCAGCCTGGGTGCACTGACGCGCTATCTCGACGAGAACGGCAGCCTGGGCGACATCACCCTGCGCGGCAAAGACAAAGTGGCGGCCGCGCTGCGCGAGCATCGCGCGCAGCTGGAAGTGTCGCGTCGCTTGGTCGCCTTGGAAGACGATCTGCCCCTGCCGCAGCCGCTGGATTCGCTACAGCGCAGCGTCGATGGAGTGCGCCGCGACGAGCTTCTGGCCCTGATGACCGAGCTGGAATTCAACACGCTGCTCAAGCGCATCACGGCGCCCGGTGGCCTGCCAGGCATGCCGGATCTCAGCGCGCCAAGCGCCCTGCCTGCTGCAGTTGCACCGTCGCCGGTTACGGTTTTGCGGCCAGCCCAGACGGCCAGCGACAGTCCATCCGCGGCCGCAGCGTCCCCTGTCGTGGATCCGGCGTTACCGTCGGGGACAGACGTGTCGACGTGGCTGGCCAGCGCGCCGCAAGCGCATCAAGTTCTGCTTTCGAGCGACGACCTTTCCCGCTGGCTGCGCGACGCAGATGCCGCGATTCGCGCGCACGGTCTGGCCTTCCGCTTGATGCGCTGCGGAGAAGGCGACACCCCGCAGCGACCGCCGAACCCGCGCGTCGCAACGCTGGCCGGCATCTCGCTGTACACGCCGCAGATGGCGCCGGCCTACGTACCGCTTTCGCATCGCTACCTGGGGGCTCCAGCGCAGCTGTCAGCAACGGACGCACTAGCCCAGCTGGCGCCGATCTTGGGCGACGCCAGTCAGCGCAAGTTTGTGTATGGGGCCAAGGATGTGCTGCTTTTGCTGTCGCGCCATGGCTGCCCCAGCGTGGCGGGTATCGCCGCCGATCCGGCCCTGTGTTCGTACCTGCTGGATGCGGCCCACGATCACAGCTTGGATGCCCTGGTTGCGCGCTACCTTCCCGCGGACTATCCGCCCCTGCAGACGCGCGAAGCGCTGTGCAAAGGAGCCGGCAAGCACGGCGTGCCCTTCGATCAGGTCGATATCGGGGCGGCGGCCGACTTCGCGATCGCGCAGACGCGGGCTACGTTTTTGCTTTCGCACCTGCTGCTGCCGCGACTGGATGCCGATGCGGCCAAGCTGCTTGCACAGCTTGAGCTGCCACTTGCCCGCGTCCTGGCCGTCGTCGAACAGCACGGGATCCTAATCGACGTCGATGTCCTGGGTCGCCTGGGACGCGAGACCGAAGCCAAGCTGCACACACTAGAAACCGAGATCGCAGCCATGGCCGGCGGGCGCATCAACCTGAATTCACCCAAGCAGCTGGCCGAGCTTCTGTTCGACAAGATGGGTCTTTCGCCAGTCAAAAAGACGCGCGGCAAGACCGGCATGTCCGTCGATCACGAAGTGCTGGAAGCCTTGGCCGATGAACATCCGATCGCACAGAAGATCATCGAATACCGCAGCCTGAGCAAGCTCAAGGGAACCTACATCGATCAGCTGCCGCTTCTGCGCGACAAGCGCAGCGGTCGCCTGCACACGACGTATCAACAAGTGGTCGCAGCGACGGGGCGCCTGTCTTCAATTGATCCCAACCTGCAGAACATTCCGGTGCGCAGCGGCCTGGGCAAAGAGATCCGCCGCGCCTTTATCGCGCCGGCCAGCTATCGCTTGATTGCCGCGGACTATTCGCAGATCGAGCTGCGCATCCTGGCCCACCTGTCGCGCGATCGCTTGCTGATCGACAGCTTCCAAAGCGGAGAAGACGTCCACACGCGCACCGCGATCGAGATGTTTGGTCCCGAGACCGGCCGCAGCGATGACATGCGCCGCGCCGCCAAGATGATCAACTACGGCATCATCTATGGCCTTTCGGACTACGGTCTGGCGACTCGCTTGGGAATCGAGCGCAGCGTCGCCAAGCAGTACATCCGCGAGTACTTCGCGCGCTATCGCGGCGTGCAAGAGTACATGGACGATCTGGTGGCACGCGCGCGTCGCGATGGCGGGGCCCGCACGCTGCTGGGCCGCTTCCGACCGCTGCCCGATCTGACCAACAAGAACTTTGCGGTGCGCGCCTATGCCGAGCGCGTCGCGAAAAACACACCGCTTCAGGGAACGGCCGCCGACATCATGAAGCAGGCCATGATCGACGTGCAGACCCAGCTGGAAAAAGCAGGCGACGCCCGCGTTCGCTTGCTTTTGACCGTACACGACGAGCTGGTCCTGGAAGCGCCCGAAGCGATCGCCGATGCGATCGGCGACCACGTCCGCAGCGCCATGGAAAACGCCGTCACGCTGGCCGTGCCGCTTAAGGTCGACGTTGGCATCGCTCAGTCCTGGGCGGACTGCTGATCCACAAGACTCAATGAACCGCGCAGCGCTGGCCAATTTCTGCTGTCACATCAAGCCCTTACGCGATGGCAGGGACAAGCGGCTTGTCTGGATGAAACCGCCTCTGCAATGCTCTTGGCCACATGCCTTGTAGGCAACACGGTGGACGGGGCTGGCGCTCGGGCGTTGGCCGCATCGCGCTTCTTAGCGCAGCGCTAAATTCCATCGCGTGCGGTGGCGCACAGGGACCGCACCGCCCCTGGATCCACAAGGTCTATCTGCACGGCACCAAGCAGATCAAAGCGGGCGATGTGCGGGAAAAGACCGTCGTCCAGCAGAGCCCATGGTTTCCGCTGGCACCGCGCCGTTATCTCGATCAGCCGCTGACGGTCGAAGTCGATCGGGAACGCATCGCCACGTACTACCAGACGCGCGGCTACTTCAGTGCCGCGGTGCCGCAGGCCGAGATCAAGCCGTACAAGAAAGACCCGCGCATCGATCCCGCTCTGCCAGAAGCCACGCAGGCGGTGGATGTTCACTTCCACATTCAAGAGGGTGAGCCAACGCGCATCACTGCCGTGAACATTCGCGGCCTGGAAGCCGTGCCCGCCGCCGATGCGGCCTATGTGCAAGAAGAGCTTCCCGTTCACGTCGGCCAGGTCTTTGAACATCAGCCGTACCTGATGACCAAAGAACGCCTGCTGTACCGCCTGAAAGAGCGCGGCTATGCCTTTGCTCAGCTAGAAGACGCCAAGGTCGAAGTCGACCGCGACGCCAGAACTGCGGTGATCCACATCGCGCTGGTCCCTGGCAAGCCGATGACGATCGGCACACTGACGATTCGCGGCACCGACAAAGTCGACGTGGGTCCCTTGTACCGGCACGCGGCCCTGCCCAGCGGTGACCCGTATACACCAGCGACGCTGGCGGCCGTGCAGGGGCGCCTGTACAGCCTGGGCCTGTTTTCCACCGTGCAAGTCGAGCCCGTACCCAATCCCCAGCGTCCCGATGTCGCAGATGTTGTCGTGCAGGTGAAAGAGGGCAAGCACCGCGAGCTTCGGGTCGGCGCCGGCGTCGGCATCGAGCCACTGCGCAACGAAGTCCACGCCGAGCTTCTATACACCCAGCGTCGCTTCTTGGGCGGCCTGCGCGTCTTCACGGCGACCCTGCAGCCCGGCTACGCCGCGCTGCCCGCCGTGTGGGCCGATCCACTGCGACGACACGGCCCGATTCTGCTGGCCAAGGCGGACATCACGCAGCCGGGTGTGCTGGGCCGATCATCGGCGGTCAGCGCGGCGCTCAGCTACGAAGTGGGTGTGCAGTACGCCTATCAGTATCACGGCCCCAGCGCGCGCTTGGCGGCCAGCAAGAGCTTCTGGCGCGACCGCATCCACGCCTCGCTTTCGTACAACTTTCAGTTCTTGGACTTCTTCGCAACCGAAGAGTCGCTGAGCAATTCCAGCGACGGCGGCGGCACGCTGTTTGGCTTCGTTGACCCGTACCGTCTGGGCTACTTTCAGCAGCAGATCGCGCTGGACCTGCGCAACTCGGCCGTCGATGCCACGCGGGGCTTTTTCGCGCAGGTGATCGCCGAACAAGGTGGCGTCTACACCGGCAGCGCTTTTTCGTATCAGAAGATCGTCCCGGAAGTACGCGCCTATTACACGCTGTTCGATCGATTGACCGTGGCGGCGCGCGTGCAGTTTGGGCAGATCTTCACGCAGGGCGATCTGGGCAGCCCGATCACGCAGCGCTTTTATCTGGGCGGACCCAATTCGCACCGCGGGTTTTCGTTCAATCGCCTGTCGTATCAGATGTGCTCGGGCGCAGCGACCACGGAACAAGGACCGACACCTGTGCTGCGTCCGTGCCGCGATGTCATCGAAGTTCCGTCGACCGAGCCGCCCGATGAAAAGCCAGTCAAGCTAAACGACAAGCCGATCCGCCTGCGCGATATGCAGCGCCTGCCCACCGGAGGCGATCAGCTGCTTCTGGGCCAGCTTGAGCTGCGTGTGCGCCTGCTGAAGCTGTTCGGCAACTGGTTTTCCGTGACGGCGTTTGCCGATGTCGGCGATGTCGCGCCGCCGCCTGGCCTGTGCGCGCAGACCGGGTGCACACCCGGCGAGTCCTTGGAGCAGCTGGACTTTTCTCGCCTGCATGTCGCCGTGGGTGGCGGCATTCGTTATCGCACGGTGATCGGCACGATTCGCTTCGATCTGGGCGTGCGCCTGAACCACTTGGAAGCTGTCGAAGGCAACCGAGAAAACCCCGACCCCGGCCAGCAAGTCGCCTATCACATCTCGATCGGCGAGGCGTTCTAATGACGTCCCCCGCCCCCCATCCGCAGGGCCTTGCCCGTCGCATCTTGCGCCGCGTGCTGTGGACTGTGGCAGGACTTGTGACCTGCGTGCTGGTGCTGCTTTTGGGTGCGTTTCTGTTCGCACGATCCAGCTGGGGGCAGCAAAAAATCTTGGGCTGGGTACTGCCTGTTGTGCAGCGATCGCTGACGGGATCGCTGCGCGTTGGCCAGCTGCAAAGTGATCTTCTGCACTCGATCGCGCTGACCGACATCGACCTGAACGACAGCGAAGAACAGCCGGCGGTTCATCTGGATCGGCTGTCCCTGCGCTACGACTTGGCAGGGCTTTTCCAACGCAGCCTGACGGTGCATCAGGCCCAGCTGTCGGGGGCCCGCGTGCAGGCCCGACTGCTGCGCGATGGCCGCATCAACCTGGCTGCCTTGGTCAAGCCCAGCCCCGATCCTGCGCCGCCCAGTACAGGCCCGCTGCCGCTGTCGATTCGGCTGCAAGACATCGACGTGCAGGCCGGCCTTTTGTATCGCGGGTCGGCGCCGCCCCTTTTGGAAGCCGCGGCGGATCTGCAGCTGCGCGCTGCCGTTGACATCACCCGCGATCGTCGGATCTTGGTGCAGATTGCCGATCTGCAGTTCCCGACTACGCAGCCGCTGCGCAGTGCGATCTCGCTGCGTGGTGGCGTGGACATCGCGCTTCTGGCACCGACGGCGGATCAAGCCCCGACCATTCAGCTGAAGGATGTGCAGCTAACGCTGAACACCGATGGCGAACAAGTAAATCGCGTCGTGCCC
>JAYRFD010000514.1:0-2789 GCA_041908565.1 Polyangia bacterium
AATACACATTGAAGCTAACTGGCGATGCCGGCTGTCGAAACGGTTCGACGCAGTGCGGCAAACGCCGCGCGGTTTCGGCCACGGCTTGGACGGCCTCGACACAGAAGCGGGCGTCGGGCGCACGTTTGTGCCAGGATGGGCCTCCGTGGCGTGACGGTCGCTGACGCGGCATTGTCTGCGCTGCGGCCCCTGGCTGCTTGCATCGGAACCGTGCATGTCGATCCCCTCCCCCGCCAAGACCCTGCTGGTTGTCGACGACGAGACATCAAACCTTGAGTCGCTGGAGCGCATCTTTACGCGCTGGAGCCGCGGTACTCCCGGTCAGGCCGGCCCCGGTCCCGCCGCTGGGGGTCTGGGCGCCGCCGAGGACTATGCCCCGGCCCCCGTGCGTGACCTGCAGGTGCTGACCACGCGCGACGGAAAAGAGGCGCTGGACATCCTGCGCAAGCAGCGCATCGACGTGGTGCTGACCGACCTGATGATGCCGGGCATGTCGGGACTGGATTTGCTCAAGGCGGCGCGCAAGATCTCGCCCGAAACCGAGGTCATCTTGATGACCGCCTACGGCACCATCGAAACCGCGGTCGAGGCGATGAAAGACGGCGCCTATGACTTCATCACCAAGCCGCTGAAGCGCGCGCACATCCTTCGCGTCGTCGGCAAGGCGCTGGAACGGCAGTCGCTGGTGGCGGAAAACCGCGCGCTGCGCAGTCAGCTGGCGGCCGCGCAGAAGCGGCCCATCGTCGGACAGTCGCTGGCCATGCGGCGCACGCTGGATGTGCTGACGCAGGCCGCGCCCTCGCAAGCCACCGTGCTTTTGCTGGGCGAATCGGGCACCGGAAAAGAGCTTCTGGCCCGTCACCTGCACGAACAGTCACCGCGCGCCGGCCGAGCCTTTGTCCCCGTCAACTGCAGCGCCCTGCCCGAGACGATCTTGGAAGGTGCGCTGTTCGGCTACGAAAAAGGCGCGTTCACAGGTGCCGTGGCGCGACGCGATGGCCGCTTTGCGCAGGCCGACGGCGGCACGCTGTTCCTGGACGAAATCGGCGAGATTCCGCTGCACGTGCAGGTCAAGCTGCTGCGCGTCCTGCAAGAAGGCGAGATCGAGCCCCTGGGCGGCAAGCTGCGGCACATCGACATCCGCTTGGTGGCCGCGACGAACAAAGACCTGCGACGAGCCGTCGCCGAAGGCCGCTTTCGCGAGGACCTGTACTACCGCCTGAACGTCATCGCAGTGCATGTCCCGCCGCTGCGCGAGCGCCTGGATGACGTGCCGCTTCTGGTCGATCACTTCCTGGGTCGCTTTCGGGAAAAGAACCAAAAAGCCGTCAGTGGAATCAGTCGCCCGGCCTTGGAACTGCTGATGCGCTACCAGTACCCCGGCAACGTGCGAGAGCTGGAAAATGCTCTGGAGCGGGCCGTGGTGCTGTGCCGGCAGCCCGTGATTGACGTCGACGATCTGCCGTATGAAATCCGCAGCCGTGGCCTGCCGCTGGGCAGCGATGTCGGCACCGCCGGCCCGCCCCGGCTGGCCTTTCCCATCGGTACTCCGCTGGAGGAAATCGAGCGCACGGTGATTCGCGAGACGCTGAACTACACCAAAGGCGACAAGCGGCTGACCGCCCAGCTTCTGGGCATCGCGACGCGGACCATCTATCGCAAGCTGGACAAACCAGAAGGCGCCGGCGGCGGATCACCCGCCGCTGATCTGGTCGACGAAGACGACGAATAGCGAACGGCGTCCGCGATTCGCGGTGGACGCGCGCGATGCTGGGCCGGATGTGAAAGGGTTGTGATACGTTCCGCCCATGCGTTCGCTGTGCTCTTCTTTGTCGTCGCTGACTGCGCGGTGGGGCCCGCATCTTGTTCTGTCGCATGTCACGCTGGCCGCTGCGCTGGCCGGCTTCCCTGCGTGCGGAGACGACCAGGCCCTTTCGGCGGATGTCGACGTGCTGGTCGACAGCATGGGCGTCCCGCATGTCTATGCGCAGCGCGACACGGACGCGATGCTGGCGTCGGGTTACATGATGGCGCGCATGCGCCTGTTCCAGCTGGAAGTGGTACGCCGCCAAGCCTGGGGCACGCAGGCCGAGCTACTGGGGGAAAGCCGCTTCGCGCAAGACGCCGCCAGCCGAGCCCTGAACTTTCCCCGCTTTGGCGTCGCCAGTCGACAGCGAGTTGAGAAGGAAGCTCCCGAACATGCGGCGCTGATCCGAGCCTTCGTCGCCGGCATCAACCTGCACATCGACCGCGTGCGACGGGGCGAAGAACCGCTGCCCAGCGAGCTTTCCGCCGCCGAGCTTGCCTATCAACCCGAGCGCTTCACCGACGACGATCCCTATGTCATCGGCAAGATGCTGTCGCTGGGCATGTCAAACGCGCTGGACAGCGAGATCCTGGCGACGCTTCTGCAGACGCTGGCTCCGGCTTTCAACGACTTCCCGCTGAGCATGCCGGTGCGCCCGGCTTTCACGATGCCGTCGGCATCGCAGATCCTGCCGCTGCGCCAGCCAGACCAGCCGGCGGACGCGCCTGTGCCAGCTGTTCAGCATCCCAACCCCAAAGCGCTGATGCAGGCGCTGGCCGGCTATCGCCGCATCGCCGATGCGACCGCCAGCAACAACTGGGCAGTGTCGGGTCGTTTTACCGAAAATGGCCGCCCGCTTTTGGCCGGTGACCCGCACCAGCCGCTGCGCAATCCGAACCGCTTCTTCGCGCATCACATGTCGACGACTGACGCTGGTGGAAGACTGGATGTCATCGGCTTTGGCTTCGCTGGCACACCGGGC
>JAYRFD010000515.1:0-2374 GCA_041908565.1 Polyangia bacterium
GGTCGTGGTGCTGCTGGAATGGACGCCGAAGCAGCCCGGCGACATGACCAAACCGGCGATTGCAGCAAAGCTACGCATCCGCTCGGTCGAGAGAGATGGTCAGAAGCAGCCGCCTGGACTGACGCTGCGCGGGCAGGCCGTAGGGCCACAGGATGTGCCCCTGAAAGACGTCACGGTGAAAGCGCAGTGGGTGGTGCCCGCCACTGGCCAGCCCCTGACATTCCCACCCGCGGTAGCGGCGGACGAGCCGCCCTCGGTGGCGGTCACAGCGGCGGATGGGCGGTTTGAGCTATCGGTTGCCCGCGGTGGGGACCTGCTGCCGTTTCAGCCGTACTCGCAGTACGCGCTACGCTTCTCTGTTCAGCAGGCTCGCAGCGCAGGGGGGCCCCCCGCTGCCGAGATCACCGCTCCCGAGCTGAGCCATGTCTCACCGACGGAATCAACGGTGGTGAAGCTGCGGTTTGATCAGACCGATCCAGCCAAGCCCACTTTGTGCGTTCCGTGCGTTCACCGCAACGGCAAAGCCTGCCGACCGGCGGAGGGCTCGCTTGAAGCGCTGGGTCAGCTCCTCGATAGTTCGGGGACGCGACCGCTCGCCGGGCATCGCGTTCAGGTCAAGGCAGGTACGTCGACGCGCGTGCTGGCCGATGTGCGCACCAATTCCCAAGGTTACTTTTCGCTGCCGCATCCCTGGCCGCTCGATACGCCAGCCTCCGACGTGGCTATGGCCTGGAAGCTACGCGTGCTGGATCCCAGTGGAGTCGAGCTGGCTGCCGCCGCGCCCGCTGCACAAGACGGCCTGGTCGATGCCGCTGTGCCACTGAAGGTCACGCTGGCCACCGCCGCAGATCGTTCTCCGACGATCGCACAGCTACTGTCCGAGCTGAAGAAGACCCTGGATCCCAAGACCCAGGCCGCGCTGACGACCGCCAAGATCGTCACGCTGCAAGACATCGCGCAGGCCGGAGGCATTCGGCTTCTGAGCGGCATTGAAAAGGCGGACGCCGCCACCATCACCCAGCTTGAACAAGCTGCCGAGCTTCTTGGGGTGGTGCCCGCCAACGTCGCGGCGGCCGATGCCGTGAAGTATCTGGTCGCGTGGCAAAGCAAAGGCGTCACCAGCACAGCTGCCGTTGGAACCCTGTCGCGTGCGCACGGCACCAAGGCTCTGGCCAGCGAGCTCGGCGACTTCCGCGCGGCGCAGGCCCATCACGTCGCAGCGGCGAGAAGCAATCTGCTCAATCAGCTCCTGCTTAACTTCCGAGTGCAGGCCCAAAACAACGCAGGTGGATCCACGCTGACGACGCTTGGCTCTTCGCCACTCGCCGCACTGGGAGAGACCAGCTGCGGTTGCGAGGAGTGCGCGACCACCGTCAGCCCCAACGCCTATCTGGCCGATCTGCTGCGCTACACCTACTACCGCGTCGGATCCGGTGGCGACCAGCCTCCGGGGTTTGACGCCAACAGCGTGCAGGATGCCTTCCATCAGCCCTTCGCCGATCTGCCGCTCAACTGCGACAGCATGAAGGCCCCCGTGCTGGTGGCGCGCATCGCGGTCGAGGTCCTGCGCTCCTACGCTCAAACCCGTCCAGCGCTCGATCCGATTCCGACCGCCGCCTTGGCCAGCGCCGAAGCCAGCTATCGCCAGAGTGTCTACGCGGCCCTGCTATCGGAGATCGGCACCAACTTCGACGAGCTGCTATTGGCGCAGGGGGACAGTGCCAAGCTCACGGAGCTGGCCTCGCTCCTCGGCTTGCCATCACAGACGGAAGTCGAAAAGCTGCTGCTGACGGATGCCCAGCTGGCCAACGAAGATCTGCTGGAGTCACGCTTTGGAATTCGCAAGAGCACGCGCGCTCCACTCGATGTCCTCGCAGACTCCGAATTCCAGGCCTGGCGGCTCGCAAGTCTGGAGTCTGCATGGCTCACACAAGATCGCCCCATCGCCTTTCCCAGCGGCGTGCCGATCTTGGATCCCGATGTCTTGGCCTTTTCCAACCTGCGCATGGGCTGGGACGCCACGCATGCGACGACGACACGCTGGCTGAATCGCCGCACTGCGATCGATTCCCAGCTGGTCAGCTTGGCCAGCAGCCGTGCACTGGCGGTCGGCCTGGGCGCGATGAGCATCACCCAGTCAGCGCGCGCGCCGATGGCCACTGCTGACGAGAAGTGGGCCGCCTATCTGACCGTGAACTTGAGCGAGGACGAAGTGCTCAGCATGGCTGCCACGCTCTCACTGGTTGAGCAAGATCTGGCTCGTCTGAAGGCTGCCCAGAAGAAGGTGCTCACCACGCGGCTGCAGCGCTCACCCGCATCAAGCTCCACGTTGAGTGCTGACGAGCAGAACACCATCGACGCGATCCTGAACTAC
>JAYRFD010000516.1:0-1614 GCA_041908565.1 Polyangia bacterium
AAGCAACGATGTTCCCCTGCCGCCGTGAATAGTAATACCGCCAGACGGACAGGTCTTCGGCCGTATCCAGCGCGACAAGCTCTTTGCTTTCGCGGGCCCAGAAATAGCGCCGGTTTGAGGCCAGATCGCGCCCCCAAAGCGAGGTCCATGCCGAGCCAACATCGGGTAGACGGTGACCCGTCAGTTCCAGATGCACCGTGACGGAAAAGGGCACATCGAAGGCGGACTGTCCGGGGCGCTGGACGCGAACTTCTAGCCCGGGCATGCGGTCGTGGTACTTGCCTTCGTGGTTGCTCTCGTACGGTGCCGTCACGCGCGACGCGCTGAAGCCCGGGTCGCTCTTCTGCAGATCGGCGATGGCTTTTTCCATGCGCTGCACGCAGCGCGCTTGCCACGCGGCTTCAGGCGGTACGGCTGCTTGCAACATCGCGGGCCAGGCCCACGCCGCGCAGAGGGGCACAAAACACATCCGCATAGGCAACGATCCTAGCTGCACCGACAGGAACGGGCCAAGCCCGGTCGGCGCGCAGGGTCGACAGGCTCGCTCGGCGTCGCTGCCTGACAGCGAGCATGCGTTGTTTAGGCTGCTACGCGGTCATGCAACAGGTGCTCCGACGCGATACCCAGGTCCGTCCACCGTGATGGATGTGCTCAGCGTGGTCCGCAGCGCGCTTTAACGATCTTGCGACCCAGCAAGCTGAAGACCGCGCAGTCCCGTACGAAGCGGGCTGCTTCCTTGCGATAGGCGGTCTTGGGTCCGATGATGCGCTCGTGCGTGCGGACGCGCAGGTGGGGCGGAGTACCAGCGGCGGCAGGCAAGATCTCCCAGGTCGCGCGGTAGCGAAGCATATCGGGATACGCGGCAAGCAGCGCCTGGGGGCTGCTGGGTGGTTGGCTGGCGGGCTCTTCGGGGTCATAGATGGGACCGGTACTACCACTGCTGTCCCAGGCGAGGGTCTGGTCCATCACTGTGCCCAGCGTCGCCCCTCCGCGGCGATAAATGCGGAGCGAGCGGATGAAGTCACCGCCGCTCCTGTACCAACGCTCCTCAAGGATCTCGTCCACGCCATCGCCGTCGAGATCGAGGGCCTTTACGACCGGCGAGCCAGCCTCTGCGCTGCCGTTCATCCCTTCCATGGGGGCCACGGCGAGCACCTTGCGCGTCGCTGCGTCAACCAGGAGATGCACGCTTTGATAGATCGCGCGGCCCACGACCGCCCACCCCGGTGCAGGAAACCGACCGGCGACGCAGATCAGGTAGACCTCTGGCGAGGACATATTGTCGATGTTGCCGGGGGAGTATCCTGCCGCCTGGATCAGCGGCTTGATCTGCGCGGCAAGAATGGCGCGCGGTGGACAAGCAGGGTCCGATGCCTGATTCGGTACGGGCTCTCGGATGGCACCAGAAGGATCGACGTCCGATTCCGATTTAGCAGCTTCGACCGAGGAATGACCAAGCGTCGCAATCAGTAGTACCGAGGCCGCCTGTCGCCACATGCTAGCGAGGCTACTCGCGACTGGCTGGCCGATGCAATTCCGCTCAGACTGCGACGAGCGTTCGCTGCGTTGCGTTGGGCTCGATTCGGTCCGACGGCTGCGGTTCTTTAGTTCGCC
>JAYRFD010000517.1:0-3402 GCA_041908565.1 Polyangia bacterium
CGCCGTTGACCCGCACCTGGCCGCGCGCCACCTGCACCCAGACGTGACGGTCCGTCGCAATGGGCAGGTCCTGCGTTTCCCCGGCGTCGAACAGGCCGGCATAGACGCGCACATCGGCCTGGATGGCCAGGCTGCCCTGCTCGCCCGATGCCGAGGGCGCAGGCGAGGCTACCAGGCGTAGCTGACCGCGCCTGTCGGCCTCCGCGAAGTGTCGTTCTTCATAGCTGGGCACAAGGCCAACCTGTCGCGGCTGGATCCAGATCTGCAGGAAGTGGACGGGCTCTTCCTTCGACGCGTTGAACTCGCTGTGCGTGATGCCGGTGCCGGCCGTCATGCGCTGCACATCGCCCGGACGAATCACCGACCCCGATCCCAGCGAGTCGCGATGCTGCAGTCCGCCCGATAGGACGTACGACAGGATCTCCATATCGCGATGGGGGTGCGTGCCGAAGCCCTGGCCCGGCTGCACGCGGTCTTCGTTGATCACGCGCAGGTTGCGAAAGCCCATGAAGGCGGGGTCGTAGTACGACGCGAAGGAAAACGAGTGGTACGAGTCCAGCCACCCGTGGTTGGCGTGGCCGCGCTGCTTGGCATGGCGAACGATCAGCATGATTTGACTCCCTAATACGGTCGACGATTCCGGCGACGATCCCGTCGACGATTCCGTTGATGGCGTCCGGTTCAAGTTCCGAGATGCCCCTAGCATGGGGTCCGCCATCCATAAATGGAATCGGCAATGAATCGATACAAACCATCACTAGGAGTGATGGATGTTTTCGTCGTCCCGGGGCTGTCTAGTGCTGCTGACACAGGGCCAGGGCTTCGGCGTCATCGACGCGTGCAAAGCCAAAGCCCGACCAGGCATAGACGGCATGAAAGCGCCGGCTGGCGGGGATCTGTGGGTCGCGCCGGACGAACGAGTCGCCGCGATGCAGGGCGCACAGGCGCTCTCGCCCGTCGGGAAGCTGCAGCAGGCGGGCAAACAATAGCGGCCACGACAGCGCCGTACCGCGCCAGACATCGACGACGCGCCCCTCCTTCATCGCAAACACATAGGGCCGCAGCGCCTGTTCGTCGTCGAAGCGCGAATACAGTCGACGCAGCGCGAAGAAGTGCTGCGGGCCCAAGGAACGGAAGGGCTGTACAAACAGCAGCGAGGCCTGCTTGGGATGGCGCAGCCACGCGGTGTCGGGGGCCTGGTCAGACGGAGTGGGCGGGGTTTGCTGACCGGCCTGCGGCGGGCGCAGATCCAGACGACAGGCCTGCTGCGGGTCCTGTTCGGCCAGGCGCGGCCACAGCGAACCGGGCGGGCGTACCGTCTGAAAGCCGCGGCAGTCTAGCTGCGTCCCGTCGCGCACGCAGCAGCGCAGGGCCAGGCCGCGCTGGGTGGCGGGCTGCGGCTGGTCAAACAGCAGATTGCCCAGGCTGTAATACGCCGCGACCGTCGGGCCACAGCGTCGATCGCCGATGACATGCGGGTGGCTGCCGACCACCAGGCGAGCCCCCCAGCGGGCGAAGCGCTCGCTAAGTTCCCATTCGCTGCGGCCCCCTTGCGCGTCGTATTCCCGTCCCCAGTGCGGCAGGACGGCGACCCATGGCGTGCGAGCCCGAGCCAGCCCGATTCGCAGGCGAGCCCGCAGCAGCGTGGCATCGACCTCTGCCGATGTTCGGTTGATCAGGTTGACGGCGACCAGACCCCAGGTCACATCGCCCTGCGTCAGCCACTGCACGGACCCCGCTTCGTCGCTGGAATCGCAAAGACCGACGACGCGAGGGCTGCCCTTTTGCGCACGGTCGGTCGGCGGGGCGACCGGCGAAGATCCGCCAGCCGGCGGGCTGGCTTCGTGCAGCGGCAAGATGCCCAGCGCCCGCAACTGCCAGCGGGTCGCCGCGGCGGCAGCCGGCCCGAAGTCCTGACTGTGGTTGTTTTCGACGGAAAGTGCAGCGAACGGAGCACCTTTCAAGACCTGCAAATGACGGGGCGCGATGCCCAGACACAGGCCCGCCACGTTGCGACACGTGGCGCTCTGCGGATCGTCAGGAAGCCTGCAGCCTTCCAGGTTGGCGACCCAGGCGTCACTTGGCCGCCGGGTGGGCGACGCGATGGAAGGCGCGATGCCCGATGCAATGGGCGCTGCGCCACTCGACGCAGTGGAGCCCGCAAGGGGCGACACGCCGATCGACGCAGTGGGCGACGCAATGGACGCTGCGCTGCTTGACGCGGCGGGGGCTTGCGATGTCGTTCTGGCCAAGTCCTCGGCCAGCCCGTGAAATGGGTTTTCCGTCGAGCCAGCGCGATCCAAGGCCGCTCCGACTCCACGCGAAAGGGACACATCGCCAAAGAAGGTCAGGCAGCGTTCAGCCGCGTGCGCCAAGCCAGCAAAGAACGCGCTGATCCACACGAGCAGCAACAGCCAGACGGCACGCCACGCAGCCGATCGCGACCGGCCAAGGCCGGGCATCATCCATGGGACCCGCCAGTGCGCAGGCCGACGCCAAGCAGCGCAGGCCGTCACGCAGTCACAGAAACACGGCTGGCTGGTTCTGAAGATGCGCAGGCACGGCATGGGCGGCGGATTCGCAGAGTATCCCGTTTGCACAGCCAAGAAGCGGCGTCGTTTCGCTTGGCGCCTACTGCGGCTTGGCGGGGGCGGTCCCGACGCTGGGGGCGGCTCCACCGGCTGCCGGATCGGCCCCCTTGCCGGACATCAGGGCCTGCGGAGTCCAGGGCAGCGGCGCTTCGAGCCGAGAACGCCACGCTTGGTCATCCAGCGGACGATCCGCGACAAGCTCGTGATACGAGTACACGCCGCCGCTGGCCGGGACCAGCACCCCACGGTCGCCAAACAGGCCGATGACCTGCAGCGGGCTGCCAACCGCCAAGTGGAAGAACTGCCCCTTTGCGTGGGCGACGTCGACGATCTTGGTCATGGGCTCGGGCTTCAGCAGGCCGGCCTGTTCGACTTGCGCCAGCAGCGTCTTGAACTTCACATACGGATGCTCGATGGCGCCCGAGAAGAACTGGATGTCCTGGTATTCCGCGGCGCGCAGCGGCAGCCCGCGTAGCTGACGCGCGGCCATGCGACCGAAAGCCCGCGCTTTGGTCGAGCTTTCGCGCAGCAGCTTGCCCAAGTCCGGCTGGTCGGGCAGCAGCTTGCCCGAGTGCTCGGCCAGCATGGCCAGCGTCCGCGATAGCTGTTCCCAGCTTTCGGGCAGCGGATCGACGACGCCGCGCAGCGGCTCGCTCAGCAAGTCCTCAAAGCCAGCGCCCTCCCCTCCACACTCGGCCGAGATGTTTTCGGACAACAGCACGGTGGTGTGGCGATAGTTGGTCCAGCTGGCAAGCGCCGTCTGCAGCAGCCGTCGCCGCCACAGCGTCGGCTCGATGCCCTCGGGAACCAG
>JAYRFD010000518.1:0-3880 GCA_041908565.1 Polyangia bacterium
GAAAAGCTCGGCGTCCGCCCAAAGGCATCCTGCACCGCGGCCTGCACCCGCGGCATGCGCGTCATGCCACCGACCAGAAGAACCGTGTCGACTTCTTGCGGTTCGACCCCCGCTTCGGCCAAGGCACCACGCGCGATCTGCAGCGTGCGATCGATCAGATCTTCGCTCAGCTCCTCGAGCTTGGTTCGCGGCAGCGCGCGCACCAAGTGCAGCGGCTCACTGGTGCCGCTTGAGATGATGAACGGCACTTCGATGCTGACTTCTTCCAGTGAAGACAGCTCGCACTTGGCTTTTTCGACGGCATCGCGCACGCGCTGCAGCGCCGTGCGGTCCTGCCGCAGATCGATCTTGTGATCCTTGGCGAAGCCGAAGATCAGCCAATCCAGGATGCGCCGATCAAAGTCTTCGCCGCCCAGCGTGGGATCGCCGGCATGCGCCTGCACTTCTAGGCTGCTGCCGCGCAGGTTCAACAGAGTGAACTCGAAGCCGCCGCCGCCCAGCGAATAGACCGCCACTCGCTGCGGCTTGCTTTCGCCTTGGCCGATGCCGTACGCGATACCGGCCGCGACGGGCTCTTGCAAGATGCGTAGGACTTCCAGCCCTGTTCGCTGCACGGCTTCGCGGACCGCGTGGCGCTGCGCATCGGTAAAGTGCACCGGCACCGTGACAACGGCCTTGTGCACGGTCTGGTTCAGATACCCCTCCGCCGCGCGCTTTAGCTCGGCGACCATGGCCGTGTACAGCTCGCCGACGGTCAGGTTTTCGCCGCGCAGCACCACGTGTGGTTCATCGTTGGGACCACCGACGATGCGGTAGCCCACCATGTCCATCATCTGACGCACGGCGTGGCTGCTGTACTTGCGACCGATCAGCCGCTTGAGCCCGGTAGCGGTGTGTTCCGAAAAGATCACCGCCTGCCGTCGCGCCAAGTGGCCGACGATCCGTCGCCCTTGTTCCCCGACCGCGACCATCATCGGCAGAAGCGTCTGGCCCTGGCTGTTGGGAATGACCATGGGCACACCACCCTCGACGACGGCAACGCACGCATTGGTGGTACCGATGTCGATGCCGATGACTCGTTCGCGGTCTTGTGGGGAACCCATCATTCCGTTTGCGTGGTGCGAAGCGCGCCCCTCTCAGGTCCTTCCCAATGGCCACTTGCCGCAGCTTGGGCCCGGGACAGGTGCCAGGACAACTCCGCGCCGGGGTTCATTTTACATGAGTTGCGTGCGGAACTGCGCGGAAGCGCGCCGGCTTTGGGCTCAACGTGATATGGATCTGCGGCATGGCGCAGGGTCTGGTAGGGTCCGACGAGGTGGTAGAGCCACCCGGCGGCAACGGCACGGAGGGACAGCGCACCCCACCGACCCGCGAGCGCTGGCCATCGGCCGCCACGCTGCGTGACCGTCTGACGCAGTTTCGCGATGCGGTCCGTACGGCACAGCCGCTGTTGGCGAACGCCACCGACGTAAAGACTGATGCGCTGCAGGCCTTGGGGACATCGCTGGCCGACGTGGCCACCGCACTGTCCCAGGGCCTGACTCGACGGCCGCAGCGAACCGGGTCGGTTGAACAGCAACGGCAGCAGAACCTGGGCACGGCGCTTTTGCGCTTTGCGGGCGAGGTGCGCGATCTGCCGACCAAGCCCGGGCCAGACCAGCAGCGCCTGGTTGCCACCGGTCAGCGCCTGTGCACCTGGGCCGAGCTAGACCTTGGATCCCCTCGTCCCACGCAGAAGCCATCGCTGTCGGCGGCGCCTCCTGCCGCACGTCGCCCAAGCAGCAGCCGATCGGCGGCGGCCCCCGCAGCATCTATCCCAGGACCAAGCGCAGCCGCTGCGTCTAGTCCGGCACCGACCGCAACCGCTGCGCCTACCAGTCCCCCGACCGCAACCGCTGCGTCTGGCACGGCCGCGCGCATGCCCGTTCGCCCCCGCCCAAGTCCAACCGAAAAGGGCCAGGCTCCGTCGGAAACACCCACCGCAACAGTCGCCCCGGAAAGCCCACGCCCACGTGCATCGACTGCCGTCGCGCCCGCTCTTGCAGGATCATCGACCCGTGAGCCCGCCGAAGCCCCGGTGCTGTCTCGTCCGTTGGTCGGCCTGCCTGGAATTGGACCGCGCACCGCCGAACGACTGACGGCCCGCGGGCTGGAACGCATCGTCGACGTCCTGTACTTTCTGCCCCGTCGCTGGGAGGATCTGCGCGCGCTTCTGCCGGTCGCGTCCCTGCAGGAAGGCGTCGTGCAGTCGACGGTGGCCTTGGTCGAACGCAGCCGCATCGTGCCCGCCGGACGACGCTTCTTGGATGTGACGGCCCGCGGCGAAGACGGCACTCCGCTGTCGCTGCGCTGGTTCTATTTCCACCCCGGCATGCTGCGTCGCCTGCAGCCCGGTCAGCGCCTGCGCGTCGTTGGTACTCCGCATCGCTTCAAAGGCGTCCTGCAGATCGTTCATCCCGAGATCGACTCTCTGGACGAAGAAGACGAAAACGCTGGGGGCCAGGGCCGCATCCGCACCCGCTATCCCGACATCGAAGGCGTTCCGGCCCGCACGTTGGAAAAGTTGTGCCGCCACGTCTGCCAGCAGTTCTCGCCCGAGGTGCCCGACCCCCTTCCCGCCCTTCTGCGCCAAAAGCTGGCCCTGCCGGATCTGCCCGCCGCTCTGCGATCGCTGCACCTGGCCGACGAGGCCCTGTTGACCAGCCCGTCGTCGGACCAGTCGCCCTCGCTGCTCGAGCTTCTGAATCAGGGCCTGGCCCCGGCGCAGCGACGGCTGATCTTTGAAGAGCTGTTCTTCCTGCAGCTTGGTCTGATGCAGCGTCGGCGCAACGTCCGCACCGAAGAAAGCGGTCCCTGTCCGTCTGACGAGCGGTCGCTGGATGCCCTGCGTCGCGTGATTCCGTTTACACCGACCCGCGCGCAAGAGCGTGCCATCGCCGAAATCGCCGTCGATCTGGCGCGCCCGCTGCCCATGCAGCGCTTGGTGCACGGCGACGTTGGCAGCGGCAAGACGCTGGTCGCGTACGCCGCCTGCGAGCTAGTCATGGCCGCCGGTCGTCAGGCGGCGCTGATGGCTCCGACAGAGATCTTGGCGGAACAGCACGCCCGCACGCTGGGTGGCTGGGCTCGCGCGACGGGGCGACGGCTGGCGCGTTTGACCGCCACCACGCCCAAGTCGCCGCGCAAGACGACGCTGGCCCTCTTGCAAGCAGGCCGCTTCGACGATGTCTGGAACCAGGCTGAACGCAGCGGCGATCGCCTGGATCGCGAATCGATCTTGGCCATGCTGACTGTCGGATACATCCACATCGTGATCGGCACGCATGCCCTGTTGGCCGACCGCGTAGAGTTCGCCGATCTGGGCCTGGTCGTCATCGATGAACAGCACCGCTTCGGCGTCGCGCAGCGAGCCGCTCTGCGTCGCAAGGGGCGGACTCCGCACCTCTTGGTGATGACCGCCACGCCGATCCCCCGCACGCTGGCCCTTACGCTGTATGGTGACCTGGACATCACCCAGCTCGACGAGCTACCGCCGGGGCGAACGCCGCCGGTGACGCGCGTGCTGTCGGGCAAGACCGGCCTGGCCCGCGCCTTGACCGCCGTGCGCCGCGCCGTCGCAGCGGGTCGGCAAGCGTACTGGGTCTGCCCGCTGATCGAAGACAGCGACAAGCTGGACTTTCAAAGCGTCACCGCCCGCCACGCGTCGCTGGTCGCCGCCCTGCCCGAGCTGCGCATCGGCCTGGTGCACGGCCGCCTGCTGTCCGACGAACGCGACGCCATCATGGATCGCTTCCGCCGCGGCGATCTGCACGTGCTGTGCGCGACGACGGTGATCGAGGTTGGCGTCGATGTCCCCAACGCGTCGCTGATGGTGATCGAA
>JAYRFD010000519.1:0-3957 GCA_041908565.1 Polyangia bacterium
GAACGTCAGCCCAGCCACGGCCTTGGCCTGCAGAGACTGCTGCGTCTGTCCATCGATGGTCATGGACTGCCGGCCGCCGTCTTGCACGACCTGCGCGGCACGACGGTGATCGGGGCTGCGCAAGATCCAGACCCCAGAACGCGGCACGCAGGCGACCCCCAAAAGGACGCTACCGAAAAGCAGCCAGCGACCGGCGATCCGCAAGCGCCGGTTCATCCGCCCCGCTGCCCGGCCAAGATGGGCACGCCACGCGTCGAGTGCAGGACGCCACGCGCGACCAGCTGACCTTCGACCTCGGCTTCGGCTTCGAAGCGCACGATGCTGTCGGTCAAGTGCGTCTGCACCAAGCGATAGTCCAGCCGCGATCCCGGAAACACCGGCTGCAGAAACTTCATCTCGACTCCGGCGGCCAGACCGACGGGAATGGCGGCGCGCTGCATCACCTCAAGCAGAGCGGCGCCTTTGCCTTGGCTGGGCGCTTGCCCGGGCTGGATGCGCGCGCCGTGTTCCAGATCGCGCAGCGCCTCAAGCACTTCATCGGCCGATCGACCGTGGTCTTCAAAGCCCTGCTGCAGCATCCAGATCAGGTGCAAAAGGTAGCTGGTCTGCCCCAGGCCTTCGCAGATGTAGACACCGGGCCAGATCGCAAGCTCCGGCAGGTGGCCGGCGAAGACCTCTTCGTTGGCGGTGATGTAACGACAGGCCAAAAGAGTCGGCTGCGGCGTCCGTTCATACGCCGTGACGCGATCGACCAGAAGAAGCGGTCGACGATGCGGCAGCAGGTGACGAACCACTTCGGGCCCCAGACGTAAGCTAGCGATCTTCTTCATGCGGGTCCTTGGTCTGCTGCGAAAAGAGCGGCGGCGCAACGCGCAACATCGGCGGGCGTATCGCTGGCGTGAATGCGAACCTGGCTTCCCAGGTTGGCGCGCAAAAGCCCGCGCAGGATCTTGCCGGGTCCAACGGTCACGACATCGGTCACGCCAAGCCCGACCAGCGTTCGCAGCACGCGCGCAAAACAGACTGGTCGATCGATCTGTGCGGCCAGCGCCGCCGCGACGTCGGTAGCGACCCGGCCGGAGTAACCAGCGACGAAGGAAACCTGCGGTGGACGTGGATCCAGCCGACGTAGCTGTGCGATCAAAGCGGGCTTTGCGGCCTGCATCGCGCGGCTGTGCCAAGGACCCGAGACCGGCAGCCAGCTCGCCGATCGAGCGTCACGCAGCACATGCGAAAGCGCCTGTCGGTCGCCGCTGAGCACCCACTGCTGCGGCGCATTTTCGGCCGCCACATCGACGGGACCGACGCCGCGAGCCCGGTGGATCGCAGCCAGCACCTGCCGCGCGTTGATCCCCGAAAGCGCGAGCATGCTTCCCGGATGTTGGGCAGCCGCCTGCGCCATCGCGCGCCCACGCAGCGCCGCCAGTTCCACGGTCTGCGCGGACGACAGGCAGCCTGCGGCACACAGTGCTGGAACTTCCCCCAGCGAATGACCGGCGACGATCTGCGGGCGAACGTCAGCGGCGCACAGCGCTTGCCACGAAAGCAAGCAGACCGCGGTCAAAAGCGGCTGCAGGACTTCGGTGCGCGACAGAGCAGAACCACCGCGCAGCAGCAGATCGGCCGCCCGCGTACCGGTCTGTTCGCCGACCTGCTGCACAAGCGCCGCACCTTGTTGAGACCCCGCGAGGAAGTCCAGGCCCATGCCCGGCTGTTCAGCGCCTTGACCGGGGAACAGAAACGCTACGACGCGCTTCATAGCGACAGGCCGCCGTCGACAACCAACGCCTGACCGACCAAATAGCTGGCTTCTGCCGATGCCACAAACAGGACGACGCGCGCGACTTCTTCGGCGGTGCCGACGCGCCCCAGCGGAATCTGGCTTTTTCGGCGATCGCGCACGCGGTGATCCAGGCGCTCGGCCATGCCAGTGTCTAGCAGGCCGGGCAATACCGCGTTCACGCGCACACCGCGCGGGGCAAGCTCAGCTGCCAGGGTTCGTGTCAAGGCGACCAGACCACCTTTGGCCGCGGCATAGTTGGCCTGACCTGGACTTGCCCACAGGCCCGCCACCGATCCGATGTTGACGATGGCGCCCTGCTTGCGCGCCAGCATCGGACGGACGACGGCACGACACAGGTGGAAGGCTCCGGTCAGGTTGACGGAAAGGACGCTGGCGAAGCTGTCGGGCTCCATCAGTGCAAACGGCGCGTCGTGGACGATGGCGGCATTGTTGATCAGCACATCGATCGAGCCCCGCTCGCGCAGAAGCGCTGCGACCGCTGCGTCGACTTGCCCATAGTCCGCGACGTCACAGGACCACAGGGCTCCGCTGCCGCCGGCGCGTTGAATCTCGAACAGCGTGGCCGCGGCCGCGTCCCCTTGGCGATGAAAACCTACCGCGACCCAGGCTCCTTCGCGCGCAAAGGAAAGAGCCAGCTGACGCCCGAGCCCGCTTGAGGCTCCCGAGATGATCACGGTCTGTCCGGCAAAGCGCTGTCGGTTGCTGTCCGTCATGCTGTGCTCACCGCCGCAACATCCCATGTCCCAAGAAAAAAGGGCAACGGGGCAATTGTGCCGTGTGTCAGCCAGTCCGCGGTCGACAGATCACGAGCCCTTATTCCTGGTTCGCGGTGCGCTGCAGCACGTCGGTGCCCTGACGCAGACCGTGATCGGTCAAGCGATCGTAGGCGCTCTGACGGGCGGCCAGATCGAAAAGAGCCTGCGCCGCAACCTTGTGTGCCTGCTTTTGTAGCTGCGAACAGTCGCCGGCTGGCTGCAGCGACCGCAGCCGTTCCAGCAGCGACTGCGCAGCCCGCATGCACAGGTTGCGGTGTCCTTCTTCGTGATCTTGTGTTGCCACAAGGAAACGATCCCACACCGTTTGCAGCGACGGAGGCGCCTGGGCCTGATCCAGCCAGCGCGGGGCAACCGTCAGCAGAAACAGCGTGATCTGCGGCTGACCCGGACGACAGCCGACTTGCGACGAATCGACCGCCAGCGAAACCGGCTGCGGATCGTGCGTCCAGCGCAGACGAAAGCGCGTGTACGCGTGGTGGCGTCGTCCCAATTCACGCGGGCCAAGCTCACGCATTTGCTGCAGCAGCGCATGGCTCTTTAGTCCGCGGATCGCGTAGTCCTCTTGCACAGCCACCACCGACACTGCGGGATCCAGTCGAACCGGTCCCGCGTCTTTTAGCGTGAAGCCCGGCGGCAGGCAGCCCAGCAGCAGGCCGACCATGCCAAGGGCCAACGCGACCATGCACTGGGTTGCGACGCGCCGAAGCTCTCGGCCCAGGCCCTTTTTGTTCAGCCGATGCCAGCCCCGCGCAGCCCCCGTGAGGCAGCGCCGATCGCGTCGCAAACAGTGCGGTATGCCAGGCTTGCGTCGCAAGTCCTGCGCAGTCTATCGCGCCGCGATCGAGCGCGGAAGCCATGCCGATCGGCAACGAATTGCGCAGTCGCCGCAAGCGTTTGCCCAGATCCAGGCGCGGCACAATCGATGCATGATGCGCTGCCATGCGACTCGCAGTTCTTCATCGGCTCATACGGGTCATGGGCATTTCTTTGGGCTGTGCTGCGGTGATTTACGCCACGCCAGCGCGCGCCAATCTGGATCAGGCTCCGCTTGCCGCGCCGGTCACTTCGCCCGCCTTGCCCATGTCAGCACCGACGGAAGCTTCGCAGCCGGGGCCGACAGAAGCGATGCCCACACCCGCAGCTGCAGAGCGCTCGGTGCTCTTGCGCAGCGGCCAGCGCTTGCAAGGTTCGCTGATCGAAGTACAGCCCGGCCAGTTCCTGCGACTGCGGCTGGCGGACGGATCGATCCAGCACCTTTTGTGGGGCGATATCGTGCACATTGCGCTGCCGGTTCCCGACGACAAGCCCCAGCTAGGAAGCGGCCCCGTCGGTGCAGCTGGCGTGCGCGTCCTGTTCTATTCGGATCGCCCAGTGAAC
>JAYRFD010000520.1:0-2078 GCA_041908565.1 Polyangia bacterium
ACCGTCGCCGATCGCCGCGCCCTGCCTGGCTTGGATCCGCGACGAGCCGACGTCATCTATGCCGGCGCCACCATCCTATGGCGCATCGCCGTCCGCGCCGGAGTCGATTCCCTAACCGTCAGCGATCGCGGCGTTCGTTGGGGTGCCTTGGAAGAGCTAATCGACACGCTGGATGGCACCGCACAGCCCAGCTGATCGCGCCGGTCTTGTTCCCGCGCCCCCTTGTAGCGGTTGTTTCTGTCGTCTCTGTCGTGTCCGTTATCGCTGTCGTTCCCGGCGTTCCGGTCGGCCTGAATCGTTCCTTGGTCCCCGGCTGGGGACTGCCCCCGTACGCATTGCCAACGCAGAAGAGGAGGTCCCCATGCGCAACCTACGTTCTGTAGCTGTCGGAGCTTGGCGTTCCGCTGTCCCCGGTTTGCCGAAGCCCCATACAGACTGCCAATCGACGGTCCGACATGGCCAAGCTCGACGGTGGTCTTCACTTTTGCTGGGGGCCGTGCTGGGCTTGGGGGTGGGCTGCGGAGGCGAACAACCGCTGACTGCACCGACTGCGCCGACTGCGCCAACCGCAGCAGTCAGCCCCGTGGATCGCGCGCCGACCGTCAGTCTGTCCGATGAGCTTCCCTACGACGGCGTTGCGGATGCGCGCTTTGCGGCGCTCGATTCGGGCCCGATCATGTCGCGGCCCTACAAGTACAAGGTGCCGTCGCGCTACGACGCAACCAAGCCCACTCCGCTTGTCGTGATGCTGCACGGCTTCACCGCCAGCGGCGAGATCAACGAGCTAATCCTGCACCTGGCTCCGCTTTCGGAATCGCGCACCTTCCTGTACGCCTTTCCCGACGGCACCAAGAACCCGCTGGGCATGCGTTTTTGGAACGCGACCGACTTCTGCTGCAACTTCTTTGGCAGCACCGTGGACGATGTCGCGTACATCACCGCCGTCATCGACGACATGGCCGCGCGATACAACGTCGATAAGCGTCGCGTGTTCTTGGTCGGGCACTCAAACGGCGGCTACATGGCGCACCGCATGGCCTGCGATCGCAGCAGCAAGATCGCCGGCATCGTCAGCCTGGCCGGAGCGCAGTGGAAAGACGCCACGCGCTGCGTGCCGACCGACAAGGTATCGGTCCTGCAAGTGCATGGCACCGTCGATACTTTGGTTGGCTATGGCGGCGGACCGCTTTATCCCAGCGCCAAGGACACGGTCGCCACGTGGGCCAATCGCAACGGCTGTCTGGGCCGCTTGGGCTATGCCGGCAAGCGCGTGGACCTGGACAGCGTGATCCCCGGGGCCGAGACCAAGATGGAACAGTACAGCGGCTGCCCGGCCAGCGGTGCCGTCGAGCTTTGGACGATCGAGGGCGGCAGCCACGTGCCGGCATTCACATCATACTGGCCCGGCGCGATCTACGATTTCTTGATGGCGCACCCCAAGCCGTAAGTCGTGTCGCCGCGGTCGCGATGGGGGGGGGCGGCCACGGCTAGCAAGGCACAGCGATTAGGAGACAAATAGTGACGGACAAGAGCACGCTGCGATGGCGCAGCCTGTCGACGGTACAGGCGCGCTTGCGACTGCAGGGGCCGGATGCTCGGCGCTTTCTGCACGGCATGGTCAGCAACGATGTGCAGGGCTTGAAGCCCGGTCGCGGCTGTCATGCCTGCCTGCTGTCGGTCAAAGGCAAGCTGATCGGCGATCTGGTGATCTTCGATCTGGGCGATGAAGGGCTGCTGCTGTCGCTGGTGGCGGCGGCTCGCGACGGCGTGTATCAGGCGCTCGACCGCCACCTGATCATGGACAACGCAACGCTGAGCGATGTCTCGACCGATGTCGCGGCGTTGCAGCTTGTGGGCGACGGTGCCGCCACGTGCCTTGCGACGGCCTTGCCGGGGCTGTCGGCAGCGACGATCGATGCCTTGCCGCGGTACAGCTTTGCGGATGTGGAGCAAGCGGAAGGCACGCTGCGGGTGGCCGCGATGCCGGGGCTGGGTGCCGCGACCTTCTGCGTCTTTGGTCCGCCAGCCGCCGTCGAGCGCGTGCAGCGGGCGCTGGAGGCAGCCGGGGCCGCGGTGCT
>JAYRFD010000521.1:0-2093 GCA_041908565.1 Polyangia bacterium
ACTGACCGTCGTACTGCGTCTTGGCCACTTCGGTGATGTTGGCCAGGGGCAGATCCAGGAAGCCTGGAAATGCCTGCGAGTACTGCAAGAACTTTGAATTCTTCTGGGCCGCGACGCCCTCGGGTGCGTGGCACTTGATGCAGCTTGTGGCAATGACCTCAGCCCACACCTTCTGTTCATAGAACTGGGTGTTGCTAAGGCACTGGTCCGAGCCGCAGCCAGCCAGTGCAGAGCCAAGCGACGCGAACAGGCCCATGGTCAGAAGTCGCGACGTATCCGACCGTGAACCTACATAGTTAAGACGGGACGTAGGCGCATTTGACATACGGTTGCTCCTCGTTCCTGGTGGGGAGATAAACAAGGCAGTACAAAAAACGTAACCTATCGTACAAATTCTCGATCGGTAATGTCCACGTCCTTCCGAGCCCGTCTTGTACCCCCGCGAACCGAAACGAGTATTGGCGCGAGCGTGATACCGTCAGGTCATGGATGAAAAAAAGACGCCGCCAGCCGCAGCTGAGCTCAGCGACGAGGGCGCGGCTCGGGGCGAGGCGGTGCAGACCCAGATCGCTGCGCTGCGGGCTGACATGCAGCGTCTGCAAGAACGCATCAGCGCGCTGCAGTCGCAGGTGGCCACCGCGATGGCCGAGACCCCAGCGATCAACGCGCGCATCAACGCGGCGCTGACGCGCTTGGCTGAAGCTCAGACGCGAAACAAGGATCCAAATCCAAAGTAGTGTCGCGGGCTCTGCCTGGACTTGGGGCATCCGGCAGATGTCGGGGCTTGCCATGCCCAGCCGGCGATCGGTCGTGTTGACGGGTTCCGTGGTGCCGGCGCGGCCCGTCTATTGCCACCTACCGCCTACCGCCGGGCGGACAAAGAGGGTGCAGGTGCGAGGTGGGTGCTGCGTGTCGCTCAGGAACGAACCGGTGCGGAACCGACCCCGGGCCCGGGTCGACTTGGCCAGTGAGTACAGGACAAACTGCTGCTTGTCAGCGCCTGGCAACCGTCGCTACCATACGTCCTTAGGGGGTAGTCGTTTCCACGAATGGATCGCCCTAGCGATCAGCTTCGCGACCTCGAGGTAGTCTCCGAGAAACGCGTCTGGCGTCTGCGGCCGCTTTACATCGGCGGGACCGGCATCGTCGCCGGGCGCATCGTCGACTGGAGCGGATCTTCCGAGCTAACCATCGGGCGATACGAGGGACCCAACAGCGCCAGCCGCTGCATGTCGGTGGATGATGGGCGCGTTTCCCGTCGGCACGCACGCCTGTTTTGCACCGCGGGCAAGACCTTCATTGAAGATCTGCGCAGCCGCAATGGCACCGCACTCAACGGCGAAGTGCTGCGTCCCGGCGAGCCGCGTCCGGTGGCCAGCGGCGACATCATTCGCGTCGGGCAGTCCTTCCTGCTGATCCGCCACGAGCCGCTGACCGAGATGGACGGGGCCGTGCCCGCGCTGGTTGGCTGGTCGCGGGCAGCGGGGCAGCTGCGTCGAACCATCCTGATGGCCGCGTCGGACCTGCGGGCGCTCGCCCGCCAGGCCGCCGACCCGTTCGCTGGTACGTTCCGGGTCGGCGTCATCCCGACGATCTCCCCGTACCTGCTGCCGGACGTCGCCCCGAGCCTGTCGCGTGCCTACCCATCGCTCACGCTGGCCTGGACGGAGGAACGGACGGGCGCGCTCGTGCGGCAGCTGTACAACGGCTCGCTCGACGCCGCGATCCTCGCCGTCGAAGCCGACCTCGGCGGGCTCGAGCACGAGGTGCTGGTCCACGATCCGTTCCTGCTCGCGGCGGCGCCGGAACATCCGCTCGGCCGTGCGGCCGGCGGCGCCACGCTCGACGATCTGCGCGGCGCCGACGTGCTGCTGCTCGACGACGGCCACTGCTTCCGCGACCAGGCGCTGCAGTTGTGCAGCCGCGTCGGCGCGCACGAATCGGGGTTCCGCGCCACCAGCCTCGCGACCCTCGTGCAGATGGCCAGCGCCGGCCGTGGCGCGACGCTGCTGCCCGCCATCGCGCTGCCGGTCGAGAACCGCCGCGGGCAGCTGGTGGTGCGGCCCTTCACGCCGCCGGGCCCGGGCCCCCCC
>JAYRFD010000522.1:0-3298 GCA_041908565.1 Polyangia bacterium
CTTCTGGCCGCCGAGATCAAGCTGCTGGAGCGCCGCGCGCAGCGGGCTCGCGAAGAGATTTTTGCCGCGCTGTCCCCCTGGCAGAAGGTGCAGCTTTCGCGCCACCCGCTGCGCCCGTACACGATGGACTACGTGTCGCGCATGTGCGACGAGTTCGTCGAGCTACACGGCGACCGCGCATTCCGCGACGACGAAGCCATCATCGGCGGCTTGGCCCGCCTGCGCGCCTGGGACAACCAGTCGATTCTGCTGGTCGCGCACCAGAAAGGCCGCGGCACCAAGGAAGCCGTGCGCCGCAACTTCGGCATGCCGCGTCCGGAAGGCTATCGCAAAGCGCGTCGGCTGATGGATCTGGCGGCCCGCTTCAGCCTGCCGATTGTGGCGCTGATCGACACGCCAGGCGCCTTCCCCGGCATCGACGCCGAAGAGCGCGGCCAAGCCGAAGCCATCGCAAAAAACCTGGAAGTGATGGCTGGGCTGCCGGTGCCGATCGTCGCTGTGGTCATCGGCGAAGGCGGCTCGGGCGGCGCTCTGGCGATTGGCGTCTGCGACCGCCTGCTGATGCTGGAGTTTTCCGTGTACTCGGTGATCTCGCCGGAAGGCTGCGCCTCGATCTTGTGGAAAGACCAAGGCAAGGTCGATCAGGCCGCCGCGCAGATGAAGATGACGGCCGAAGACCTGAAGTCGCTGGGAGTGGTCGACGAAGTGCTGCGCGAGCCGCCCGGCGGAGCCCATCACAGCCACGACGAAGCCGCCGACATCGTCGGTGACGCGGTCGCAAGACACCTGCGCGAGCTAGCAGCGCAGGCGCCAGCGGGGCTGCTGGATGGACGCTACGCCAAGTATCGCGCGCTCGGTCGTTTCGAAGAACCGCAGCGCAGCTAGCGAGAGCTGGCCGATTCTTCGCCGGCGATGGTGGTGACGTAGCGCGCTTCGACGTCCTGTGCGACCAGCACCAGCTTGCGTAGCTCGCGATCAAAGCGAGCCTGGCCCATGATGGCCCACGCGTGCTCACCTGGCTTCAGCAGGTCGCGGCCTTTCACGCTGGCGGGCACTTCCAGCACGTACGAGTGCCTCTCAGCCGCGACGGCAAAGCGCTGCATGCCATTTGCTGGCGGCAGGGCTTCCTGCACAAAGATGCGGGCCAGCACGGCGACATCTGGCGGCAGCGTCCACTCGACGCGCTCGATGGCGGCGCGAAATCGCCACTCGCCCAGCAGGTGCACGGGGTTCTGCGTCTTGTGAACGATGCGAGGCGGCTCTTTGATCCGCACCACGAAGCCTTGCGACAGGATGTTTTCGCGAAAGTCCGGCGGAAACTTCGACCCCGATCCTTCCGAGTGCCGCGACATCACGCACAGCAGCACTTGATCCCCAACCTGCGCCGTCAGGGGCCGCCCCAATAGATACGTCGGCCCCTGCGAAGACACCGTGTACGTCGTGCGCTGTGCTTCGATGCGGTACAGCGTGATCTGTTCGCCGTCGTCAAATGCGTTCTTGGGCGGCAAGCGAACCAGTTCTTTGCGCACCACGCGCCCCCAGTCGCCGATCATGCTGCTGTTGGCCCAGTGCGGCGGCGGGTTCTTGGGATCGCGATACAGACCGCAGTGCGCCCCGACGATTCCGTCGACGCTGCGGGCGTCTTCCAGCTGTCGCTGGTGCGCTTCCTTTACGCGCTTTTCTTCCGCTAGTTCTGCTTCGCGAAGAACCGCGCGCTTGCGCCACAGCTCTCCGAACCGACGCAGGCTGGCTTCATAGTCCTCGCCACGGGCTAGCTTGCCGATCAGCGCATCGCGTTCGGCCAGATCTTCGGGCGGCAGGTCTTGCGCCGGTCGCGCCTGTGCAGCTAGGCTGACGAAGAAGATCCCAGCAGCGACGAAGAAGCGGCACCCAATTCTGCTTGCTTGGCTCATGTGGCGACCTTCAGTCATCCAGCGGGATGCTGCTCTCGTAGCCGTTTTGAAAACGCAGAGCCGCGGTCTCGTCCTCTTTCATCCACTCTGCGATGATCGTGCGCACATCAGCCCAGGCCCCGCGCAGATAAGCCCCCTGACACAGCTGCGACAGGATCTCGGTCTTGGGTTTTTCGCCAAACTGCATGCAGGCTCGGTATAAGCGAGCGGCCGGCTCGTACTGTTCGTTTCGGTGATAGATGTGCGCGACCAAGCACAGGTCCCAGCGGGCCGTTGTGTGCAGGTTCTGCAGCTCGCGCTCGGCCTTTTCCACGCCGGCCTCGATGTCCCGCTTGCGCTGAATCGCCAGCTGCACCATCGCCTTAATCGACGAGAACACCGTGCTTCCCGGAGCCCGCGCCATGTACCGTTCGCCTTCGCGCAGCACATCATCCCAGCGCTTCAGCAGAACCATCGTCGAGATCATCTGTGTGGCAATGCCATCGGTCCACGTCGTGATCGGCGCTCCGGGACCCAGTCCGTCGAGATACGCCTTGGCTTCGCGGACAAGCTCGTTCTGTCGTCGGGCCTGCCCCAGTCGTCCCAACAACAAAAGCTCCGTCTGTTCGATCTCGGGCTTGGTCGTCAGCACCTTGAGCTTCTCGCGCAGGATCACCACTTCGCGTTCATGCACCTGCAGCGACGTCGCTTGATAGATGCGAATGCGCTTTTCCAGATCGGCCAAGTCCTTGACCGCGTAGCTGAAGTTCTTGTCTTCAGCCACGGCCATGGTCAGGTACTGTCGTCGCTCGTTGTCGTCGGTGGCCACCACTGCCTGGCCGTAAAGTTCTAGCGTCTTTAGGCTGCCCATTTCAGGCCGTCGCGTGGAATCGTCCAGCACCTGCTTGGCGTGCACCGGGAACCCCGCCGACTTCAGCAGCGCCGCCGTGACACGATCCTGCAGTCGCAAGAATTCGCGCGTGCTGCCATCGACCTTGGCGGTGCCGATGATCTCGCTCGACTCGACCTTGATGAAGCGAGCGGTCAAGCGCACCTGCGGCAGCACTTTTTGATACGCACCGACGACGATCAGGTTGGCGCCCAGGATCTTGCCGATCTTGACCAGCGTGGCGGTGTCGGGCTCTTGCGTCTGAAGCTGCAGGTTCTGCTCGCCCAGGACTTTGTCGAGGTTGCCTCTCTCGACGACGCGCAGCGAGCCAAGCTGCTTGAGATCGCTGGTCACCGTTTCACGTATCGCTTCCCCGATGTAACGCGACCCCGCCGACAAGTCGCGGAACGGCATGACGGCAACGGCCTGCGTCTTCACCGCCGCATCGACTGGCGCGACCTGCCCGACAAGTCCCAGCCAGATGCCCAGAAGAACTCGGACCCAATTCCGCATGCTC